>NZ_LZKF01000183.1:0-13160 GCF_001672665.1 Mycobacterium sp. E2238
GGACCGGCCCCAGCGCGGCGGCGCGCGAGCGCGGCTATTACAAGATCGAGACCTACGCCACCACGACCACCGGCGCCGGGGGCGGCGGGGGCGCGTCAGGTGCCCCGGCGGGCGCCATGTTGGGGTCGAAACCCGTGGGCTCCGCAGTTGCGGTGGCCGACGGGATGGTCACGAGGGTGCCCGTGACCGCGGCAAGAACGAGCGTCTTACGGACGTTCTTCAATATCTTTCCTTTCGCGGTGCGCGCGCGCCAAAGCAAGCCCACGGGGGTGGGCTGACGGTCTCTGGTTGATGCGGGAAACCTGCTTCGGAACGTGCCGAGTTGTTCCGGCACGACAGCGGTGGGCTCGAATCGCCCGGCGGGCTGCTACCCGTCGGCCGCGGACTGGCCTTGGCCGTCCGCAGCCCCGCTCACACGCGGGTCCGTGATTCTGTTTTCAGTTACTCTTCCGTAACCCGTTGCGGGCTAACAGGGACCGTACGAGAACCAGCCGCGTTCGTCATCTTCGGAAAACGTCCATCTCGTTTCGGTAACGGGGTGATCACGGCGCAATACCGTCGCCATTCTGGCAGGTCAACCGCGCGTTTCCGCGAAGTACCCAACAATCGCACGGCCTTTCAAATCGTGAGCCGAATCACGCCCATTTTGTGAACTGGCGCACGTATTTGCGGTACCGCCTTGAGGCCGTTTCGGGTCCAACGGACTCGGGTCCGGGGTCGCGAAGGGGCGCAGCCTACAACAAGTTACGTTGCTTCGTCACGCGCCACGCCCGACCATGTCAGCGAATTATGTTGTGCTGCTGGCTAACTTGCATCGTTCGAATAGCCTGCGTTCACGTCGGCGGGGATCGCCGCGCCGGGCCTGGGAATGCCCTGAAAATTGTTCTCGCATAGTGCTTTTCGATCGCCTTGCGCATACCGTCGAGGCCGCAACCATGCAAGCCGGCCGCTCGTGCGAACACCTCGGCGGGCCGCCCGGCCGTCCACGCCAATTTGCTCACGGGATCGGCGATTCGGGTTGGCGGCAGATGCATAGACACCGCGACTTCCAATGAAGCAACGGACAATCGGCCTGAAACTTGCGGTGCGCCAACAGATCACGCTCCGCGCGCGGATTACCTATTCCGCCGATGCCGCGTCACTTGGCCGCTGTCGAAGCGGCGCACTCGTCTTATGTCGAATAAGCTTGGATATTCGCGCGCGTTGTCGGTGCTCGAATTTAACGCAGAATTTATGCGACGCGATTTCGACGCGCGCGCAAGAATGCCGTCAGCCCCGGGGCTGTGCGAGGGCGCGGAGCTCGGCGTCGGTGTTGACGTTGGTCAGCCACCGCGAATCCGATGTCACGACGCGCTGGGCATCCGATGAGTCCACCAAGGCACGCATTTTGCGCTCGCCGGCGGCCACCAATGCGTCGACCCGGTCGGCCAGGTCCGTCCGGTACACCGCGGCAAGGTAGTGGTCCTGGCCGTCCCAGGGCAGCACCACTTCCGCACCGGTCTCCAGCGCCCGGCGGGCGAGGTCGTCGATGAGTTCGACCGCCAGGAACGGCATGTCGACGGCGCAGACAAACGCGAGCCGGGCGCCTACATCGGCGGCCGCGCGCAATGCCCGCCCCGTCGCCGGCAGCGGGCCCAGGCCGCGCAGTTCGTCGCGCATGACCCGAGCGTGCAGTTCGGGCAACGGCTGGCCTTGGGCGGCCATGACAAGGACTGGGTCGCAACGCTGTTGGAGGATGCCGACGACGTGTTCGACCATCGTGGTCGCGTCGGAGCCCGCGGACCCGGGCACCGGCAGGCTCGCTTTGTCACGCCCCATTCGCTGCGATGCGCCGCCGGCGAGCACTACGCCGGCCAGTGAACTCGTGTCGCCCACGTCAGTCGACGGTCCAGGTGTCGCGACCACGCAGCAGCGACTGCAGGGCGGCGTCGTCGAACGGCTTCGCGGCCCGGGCGGCCTGCACCTGCGAGCGCGCCGCGTCGTCGTACGTGGGCCGGCTGACATCGCGGAAGATTCCGAGCACGGTGTGATCGAGATTCTGATCGGAGAGGCGCGACAACGCGAAGGCGTAGGCCGAGTCGTCGGTGTGCGCGTCGTGCACCATGATCTCGTCGACGGACACGTCGGCGGTCTTGGCGAATTCGAGGCCGAAGCCGGACTTCACCACGCAGTACTCGCCGTCGGCGCCGAAGGTGATCGGCTCGCCGTGGCGGATGTTGATCACCCGTTCCTCGGCGCCCTCCTTGCGCAGCACGTCGAAGGAGCCGTCGTTGAAAATCGGGCAGTCCTGCAGGATTTCGACGACCGCGGCGCCGCGGTGCTCCGCGGCGGCGCGCAACACCTCGGACAGTCCGTTGCGGTCCGAGTCGAGCGCACGGCCGACGAACGTCGCCTCGGCACCCAGCGCCAACGACACCGGATTGAACGGGTGGTCCAGCG
Organism: Mycobacterium sp. E2238; assembly: GCF_001672665.1. Lineage (NCBI taxonomy): Bacteria > Bacillati > Actinomycetota > Actinomycetes > Mycobacteriales > Mycobacteriaceae > Mycobacterium > Mycobacterium sp. E2238. The sequence continues at coordinate 2,440 of NZ_LZKF01000183.1, forward strand.
ATCCCATCGGCGTCGACTTGGTGATCTTGCCGACCTCCGACGTCGGCGAGTACTGGCCCTTGGTCAGCCCGTAGATCCGGTTGTTGAACAACAAGATCGTGATGTTGACGTTGCGGCGCAGCGCGTGGATGAGGTGGTTGCCACCGATCGACAACGCGTCGCCGTCGCCGGTGACCACCCACACCGACAGGTCCTCGCGGGCCAGCGCCAGGCCGGTCGCGATGGCCGGCGCGCGTCCGTGGATCGAGTGAAATCCGTACGTCTCCAAGTAATACGGGAACCGGCTCGAACAACCGATGCCGCTGATGAACACGATGTTCTCGCGACGCAGCCCGAGCTCGGGCAGGAAGTTGCGGATGGTGTTGAGGATGACGTAGTCCCCACACCCGGGACACCAACGGACCTCTTGGTCACTGGTGAAGTCCTTGCCCTTCTGCGGTTGATCCGTGGTGGGCACACCATCGTTCTTCTTCAGCCTCGGGGTCAGCCCAAGGTCCGTGCCTGCCAGGTTTCCCATCAGGTCGGTCATTCGATAGCTCCCGCTCCAACCGTTGCTGCCGCCATTCTGGCGACCATCGTCTTGTCTTGCTCGATTTCGGCCAGCGTGCCGCCCTGCGCAGCGCGGATGACACGCCCGATTTCGTCGGCGAGGAATGCGACGCCCTGAACCTTGCTCACCGATTGCACGTCGACCAGGTACTTGCCGCGAAGCAGCAAAGCGAGCTGGCCCAGGTTCATTTCCGGGCACACCACCATCGGGTAGCGCCGCAACACATCACCCAGGTTCGCCGGGAACGGGTTCAGGTAGCGCAGGTGCGCGTGCGCGACCTTGACGCCCTTGCGTCGCGCGCGCCGGCAGGCTTCACCGATCGGGCCGTACGAGCTGCCCCAGCCGATCAGCAGCAGCTCGGCGTCTCCGGTCGGGTCGTCGACCTCGAGGTCGGGAACCGAGATGCCGTCAATCTTGGCCTGCCGCAACCGAACCATGAGGTCGTGGTTGACCGGTTCATAGGAGATGGCGCCCGAGCCGTTGGCCGCTTCCAGGCCACCGATCCGATGCTCGAGGCCCGGGGTGCCCGGTACGGCGAATTGGCGCGCGAGGGTCTCGGGATCGCGGTTGTAGGGCTGGAACGGCTCGTCCGGCTTGGCGAACGTGTGCTTGATCGGCTGCAGTGTGCCGACGTCCGGAATGCGCCACGGCTCCGAGCCGTTGGCGATCGCGCCGTCGGACAACACGATCACCGGGGTGTGATACGAGACCGCGATGCGCACCGCCTCGAGCGCGGTTTCGAAGCAGTCGGACGGCGAGCGTGGCGCCAGCACGGCAACCGGCGACTCGCCGTTGCGGCCGTACAACGCCTGCAGCAGGTCGGCCTGCTCGGTCTTGGTCGGCAGGCCGGTCGAGGGCCCGCCGCGCTGAACGTCGATGACCAGCAAGGGCAATTCGGTCATCACCGCGAGACCCAACGCTTCGGACTTCAGTGAGATCCCCGGGCCCGATGTGCTTGTCACTCCGAGGGCACCGCCGTACGAGGCGCCGATTGCGGCGCAGATGCCGCCGATCTCGTCCTCGGCCTGGAAGGTGATGACGTCGAAGTTCTTGTGCTTGGACAGCTCGTGCAGGATGTCCGACGCCGGCGTGATCGGGTAACTGCCGAGCACCACCGGAATGTCGGCCAGCTTCCCCGCCGCGACGATGCCGTAGGCCATCGCGGTGTTGCCGGAGATCTGGCGGTATTCGCCAGCGGGCAATGTCGCCCGCGACACCTCGTAGGTGGTGCCGAACGCCTCGGTTGTTTCGCCGTAGTTCCAGCCCGCCTTGAGCGCCAAGACGTTGGCCTCGGCGATGTCGGGCTTGCGGGCGAACTTCTCCCGGATGAACTTCTCGCTGGTCTCGATCGGGCGGCCGTACATCCACGACAGCAGACCCAGCGCGAACATGTTCTTGGCGCGCTGACCGTCTTTCTTCGACGCGCCGATCGCCTCGACGGCGCCCAGCGTCAGGGTGGTCATCGCGACCGAATGCACGACGTAGTCGGACAACTCGTCGGACTCGAGGGGGTTCGTTACGTAACCCACCTTGGTCAGGTTGCGCTTGGTGAACTCGTCGGAGTTGGCGATCACCATGCCGCCGCGCGGAAGGTCGCCCAGGTTGGCCTTGAGCGCCGCCGGGTTCATCGCGACGAGCACGTCGGGGCGGTCACCGGCGGTCAGGATGTCGTAATCGGCGATTTGAATCTGGAAGGACGAGACGCCGGGCAGGGTGCCTGCGGGGGCGCGGATCTCAGCGGGATAGTTCGGCTGGGTCGCCAGGTCGTTACCGAAAAGCGCTGCCTCCGAGGTGAACCGGTCGCCGGTCAGCTGCATCCCGTCGCCGGAGTCCCCGGCGAAGCGAATGACGACTTGCTCCAGGCGTTGACGGTCAGACCCGCCACCGGAAGGCGACCCGTTCGAGCCGTTGTGAGAATCAGACCCGGCTCCGCTGCCGTTCGGATCCACGTATCCGCCTTCCATTCGTCATCCGGATAGGCACTTCGCTGCTGGAGCTTTAGGTTACGCGCTGTTCAAGCGAGTCCCGCGCCCTCGCGCTGTGTGTCAGTGGTGGTACCAATTATGGCACTTCTTTAAGACTCTCTAAGACGAGAATGGTCGTCTCTAATCCATTACATGCAGCGGTTTTGCACCTAAAAGCGATGTCAGCCGGGGGACGGTGCCGCCGACGCTTGAAAAGTGTGGTATTGGTCACTTCCGCGCGGTGGCGGCCAGTTCTCTGGGCGCCGTTTCGGGCATGGCGATCAGGTACAGCAGAAAGCCCGCGCCCGCGAGCGCTCCCAGGAAAGCGAACGCGGCGTTGTAGCCGGCCGCCACCACGATCCAGCCCGCAACAAGATTGGACACCGAGGCGCCTATCCCGGTAGCGGCGGTCACGGCGCCGAGGCTGACATTGAACCGGCCGCTGCCGTGCGTCACGTCCTGGACCACGAGGGGAAAGAGCGCGCCGAACACGCCCGCCCCGATGCCGTCCAGCAGCTGCACGCCGACCAACCAGTACGGGTTACCGGACGCGGTGTAGAGAAATCCGCGGGCGGCCAACACCGCGAAGCCAATCAGGAAGATCGGCTTCCGTCCCCACGAATCGGCCTTGGCTCCGGCGAAGGATGCCACCGGCACCATGACCACCTGCGCGGCGACGATGCAGCCCGCCATCAGCGCGGTCCCGACGTCCTTGTTGTGCAGCGCCAGCAGCTGGCCGACCAGCGGCAGCATCGCGGCGTTGGCGAAGTGGAACGCAATGACCGTCGCGGCGAAGAGCATCAGCCTGCGGTTGTGCAGCAGCGTCGCGATCCGGGACGGCGTCTCGTGCGGCCCTCCCGGCACGTGGTCCATGCCCCGGGCGACGTCGTGGTCGATCGCGTCCCCCGGAATCCGCAGCGTCGCAAGCACACTGGCGGCGGCCATGACGGCAAGCACCCAGAACACCACCACCGGCCCGAAGAAGTAGGCGAGTCCGCCGGTGATGGCGGCGGCCGACGCGTTTCCCGCGTGGTTGAACGACTCGTTGCGCCCGATTCGCCGGGAGAACAAACGGGGACCGACGACGCCCAAGGTGATCGCGGCCAGCGCGGGGGCGAAGACCGAGCCGGCGATGCCGGTGAGGGCCTGCAATACCGAGATCGAATAGAAGCCGGGGAACAACGGCATCGCCAACGAACCGGCCGTGATGGTCAACGCGCCGACGATGATCAGCGCCCGTTTCGCCGTACTCCGGTCCACCAACGCGCCGGCCGGTGCCTGCGCGACGATCGCCCCGATCCCGCCGACCGCCATGACGAACCCGATCGACGCCTGATCCCAGTGGTGGGCCAGCAGCAGGTAGATCGACAGGTAGGGGCCCAGCCCGTCGCGGACATCGGCCAGCAGGAAGTTCAGCAGGTCGAGCGCGCCCGTCAGCCGGCGCGGAACGGGGCTGGGGGTGGCAGCGGCGGCCGGCATGCGCATCTAGTACCCAAATGCGCGGCCGCTCGACCGCAAGGGGTGTTAGGCGCTCTTGTCGCGGCGCTCGGTGCGCGACGGCTTGCGCGGGACGATCGTCGGCAGCACGTTGTCCTGCACGGTCTCCTTGGTCACCACGACCTTGGCGACGTCGTCGCGGCTCGGGATGTCATACATCACCGGCAGCAGGACCTCTTCCATGATGGCGCGCAGACCGCGGGCACCCGTGCCGCGGTGGATCGCCTGGTCGGCGATCGCCTCGAGCGCGTCGTCGGTGAACTCGAGCTCCACGCCGTCCATCTCGAACAGCCGGGTGTATTGCTTGACCAGAGCGTTCTTCGGCTCGGAGAGGATCTTGACCAACGACTCACGGTCCAGGTTGGTCACCGAGGCCACCACCGGCAGCCGGCCGATGAACTCGGGGATCAGACCGAACTTGATCAAATCCTCGGGCATGACTTCGGCGAAGTGGTCGGTGGTGTCGATCTCGGCCTTCGAGCGCACCTCGGCGCCGAAGCCCAGGCCCCGCTTTCCGACGCGCTCGTAGATGATCTTCTCCAGGCCGGCGAACGCCCCCGCGACGATGAACAGCACGTTGGTGGTGTCGATCTGGATGAACTCTTGGTGCGGGTGCTTGCGGCCGCCCTGCGGGGGAACCGATGCTTGCGTGCCCTCAAGGATTTTCAGCAGCGCCTGCTGCACGCCCTCGCCGGAGACATCGCGGGTGATCGACGGGTTCTCGCTCTTGCGGGCGATCTTGTCGACCTCGTCGATGTAGATGATTCCGGTCTCGGCGCGCTTGACGTCGTAGTCGGCGGCCTGAATGAGCTTGAGCAGAATGTTTTCGACGTCTTCACCGACGTATCCGGCTTCGGTGAGCGCGGTGGCGTCGGCGATGGCGAACGGCACGTTGAGCATCTTGGCGAGCGTCTGCGCCAGGTAGGTCTTGCCGCAGCCGGTGGGACCGAGCATCAAGATGTTGGACTTGGTCAGCTCAACCGGCTCGTGCCGGGAGTCGCGGCCCTTCTCCCCGGCCTGGATGCGCTTGTAGTGGTTGTAGACGGCGACGGCCAGCGTCCGCTTGGCGGTGTCCTGCCCGATGACGTAGCCCTCCAAGAATTCCCGGATCTCAACCGGCTTGGGAAGTTCGTCAAGTTTGACGTCGTCGGCGTCGGCCAGCTCCTCTTCGATGATCTCGTTACAGAGGTCGATGCACTCGTCGCAGATGTATACACCGGGGCCAGCAATGAGCTTCTTGACCTGCTTTTGGCTCTTCCCGCAGAACGAGCACTTCAGCAGGTCACCGCCGTCTCCGATGCGCGCCATGTTGCTGAGGGCCTACTTCCTTTTCGCCGTTCGTGTAGCCGTGCCGCATGTATCCCCCGACGCTACCCGCTAGATCGGGCCCGACGCGACCGTTAGCGCCGAATCGCGTCGGTGGTATTCATGCATGTTCGTCTTGATGAAACATATAGCCAGACGGCGCCCGTCACTCGCGAAAGACGCGCTTTGCGTGTCTTTGGCGTGTCGCGGTCGTTACCCGACCGAGGCTGGTGCGCCGACCGATTGCCACTTCCGCCGGGGATGCCGACCCCAGCGAAGCCCGGGCAGATCCCCAAGAAATCACCCTACAGTGGCCGGGTGGGAATGGCTCTGATCAGCGGATCGGTACTGATCAGCGATGGTGGTTTGGCCACCGAGCTCCAGGCGCGCGGTCACGACCTCTCCGATGCGTTGTGGTCGGCCAGGCTGCTGGCCGACGCGCCGCACGAAATCGTCGCCGTCCACGCCGCGTTTTATCGCGTGGGCGCCGCGATCGCGACGACGGCGAGCTACCAGGCGTCGTTCGAGGGCTTCGCTTCCCGCGGGATCGACCGAGCCGAAGCCGCCGGGCTGCTGCGCCGCAGCGTCGAACTCGCGAAGACCGCGCGTGACGAGGTGGGCGTGAGCGGGCTTCTCGTCGCCGCGTCGGTCGGCCCGTACGGCGCCGCATTGGCCGATGGATCCGAATACCGCGGACGCTACGGCCTATCCGTGGCGGCCCTGCGGCGATGGCACCGGCCGCGGCTGGAGACCTTGGCCGGCGCCGGCGCCGACGTGCTGGCGTGCGAAACCGTGCCCGACATCGACGAGGCCGAGGCGCTGGTCGATCTGGTCCGTTCCGTCGGCGCGCCGGCCTGGCTCAGCTACACCATCGACGGCGCCCGGACCCGGGCCGGGCAACCGCTGGCCGAGGCGTTCGCCGTCGCCGCCGGGGTGCGCGAGATCGTCGCGATCGGCGTCAATTGCTGCGCACCCGAGGACGTGCTGCCGGCGATAGAGATCGCCTCGGCGACCGGCAAGCCGGTGATCGTCTACCCCAACAGCGGCGAGCGGTGGAACGGCACGGGCTGGGCGGGGCCGCGTTCGTTCTCCGCGCGGCTGGCCGCACAGTGGGTGACGGCAGGGGCACGCATCGTCGGCGGCTGCTGCCGGGTGGGGCCGGCCAGCATCGCCGAGGTGACGACCGTGTTGCCGAACGTGCTCTGAGGGCGGTAAATCGGCTGAAATCTCGCCATGGGAGCACGTTCGGCGAGGAGACCTAGGCGTTCTGCGCGGAGAGCTTCCGGTACTCCAGGACGGTGTCGATGATCCCGTAGTCCTTGGCCTCTTCGGCGGTCAGGATCTTGTCGCGGTCGGTGTCCTTACGGACCGTCGCGGCGTCCTTACCGGTGTGGCGGGCCAGCGTGGTCTCCATCAGCGTGCGCATCCGCTCGATCTCGGCGGCCTGGATCTCCAAATCGGAGAACTGGCCCTGGATCACGCCCTGAAGCGACGGCTGGTGGATCAGCACCCGCGCGTTGGGCAACGCCATCCGCTTGCCGGGAGTTCCAGCGGCCAACAACACCGCCGCGGCAGAGGCGGCCTGGCCCAGGCACACCGTCTGGATGTCGGCGCGCACGTACTGCATGGTGTCGTAAATCGCCATCAGCGAGGTGAAGCCGCCGCCGGGAGAGTTGATGTACATGGTGATGTCGCGGTCGGGGTCCAGCGACTCCAGCACCAGCAGCTGCGCCATGATGTCGTTCGCCGACGCGTCGTCCACCTGGACGCCGAGGAAGATGATGCGCTCCTCGAACAGCTTGTTGTAGGGGTTCGACTCCTTGACGCCGAAGCTGGAGTGCTCGATGAACGACGGCAGGATGTAGCGCGCCTGCGGCTGGGTCTGAGGGTGCTGAGTACTCACTGGGCTTCTCCGTTGGTGATGTGGGCGGCGCGCGTGATGATGTGGTCGACGAACCCGTATTCCAGTGCTTCCTGGGCGGTGAACCAGCGGTCGCGATCGGAATCGGCCTCGATGCGTTCGATCGACTGCCCGGTGAATTCGGCGTTCAGCCGGAACATCTCCTTCTTGATGACGTGGAACTGCTCGGCCTGGATGGCGATGTCGGCCGCGCTGCCCGTCACCCCGCCGAGCGGCTGGTGCATCAGGATGCGCGCGTGCGGCAGCGCGTAGCGCTTGCCCTTGGTGCCGGCCGCGAGCAGGAACTCGCCCATCGAGGCCGCCATGCCCATCGCGTAGGTGGCGATGTCGCAGGGCGCCAGCACCATGGTGTCGTAGATGGCCATGCCGGCGCTGATCGATCCGCCCGGGGAGTTGATGTACAGCGAGATGTCCTTGTCGGCGTCCTCGGCGGCGAGCAACAGGATCTGCGCGCACAGCCGGTTGGCGACCTCGTCGTTCACCTCCGAACCCAGGAAGATGATGCGCTCGGAGAGCAAGCGCTCATAGACCGAGTCCGTGAGGTTGAGCCCTTGCGAGGGCGAACGCATGTCAGACACGACTGGGTTACCTGCTTTCTCGAGTTCTTCTATGCACCGACACTAACCAACCGAGCCCACTGTTTCGCGGCCACGCTCCCCCTCAATTGGGCGCTTTCGCTCACAGCGTCAAACCGGTCACTCCGTTTCGTCGCCGGGGGCCTCGGCGTCGTCGGCGTCTCCAGCTTCCTCGGCCTCGCCGGCCGGCTCGGCATCGTCCGAACGCTTGCCGAAGAACTCACTGGTGTCGATGGCGTTCCCGTCGGTGTCGGTGACCGTCGCCGCCCGCACCACCTCGGCGATGGCCAGCCCGCGCCGCACGTCGGCGAACATCGCCGGCAGCTGGTTGTTCTCCTGCAGGTAGCCCAGCAGCTGCTGCGGCTCGATGCCGTATTGCCGAGACGTCGCAACCAGCCGTTCGGTCAGGTCGTCCTGGCCGACCTGCACCTCCAGCTCGTCGGCCAGCGCATCCAGCAGCAGCTGCCTCTTGACGTCCGTCTCCGCGGCGGTGCGCGTCTCGGTCTCGAACTCTTCGCGGGTCTTTCCCTGCCCGGCGAGCGCCTCTTCGAGCTTGGCTTCGTCGTGGTCGAGGCTGTGCAGCGCGTCGTGGAGCGAGCTGTCGACCTGGGCCTTGACGATCGCTTCCGGCAGCGGCACGTCGACCTGTTCGAGCAGCGCGTCCAGCGCGGCGTTGCGGATCTGGTCGGCCTGCTGGGCGCGCTTGACCCGCCCCACCTGGTCGCGCAGGCTCGACCGCAGCTCCTCGATGGTGTCGAACTCGCTGGCCAATTGGGCGAACTCGTCATCGGGCTCGGGGAGCTCGCGTTGCTTGATCGACTTGACTGTGACCGTCACCTGCGCGTCCTGCCCGGCATGCTCGCCGGCCGCCATCTGGGCGGTGAACTCACGGGACTCATCGACCGACAGCCCGACCAGCGCGTCGTCGAGACCGGCGATGAGCCGGCCCGACCCGACCTCGTGGGACAGGCCCTCTGCGGCGGCCCCCGGCACCTCTTCGCCGTTGATGGTGGCCGAGAGGTCGATGGAGACGAAGTCCCCGGTGGCCACCGGCCGGTCCACGCCGGTCAGCGTGCCGAACCGGGCGCGCAGCGACTCCAGTTCGGCGTCGACGTCCTCGTCGCTGACGTCGATGGGGTCCACCGAGATCTTCAGCGCGCCGAGGTCCGGCAGCTCGATCTTGGGGCGGACGTCGACCTCGGCGGTGAACGCCAGCTCCTCGCCGTACTCCTTCTTGGTGACCTCGATCTCGGGCTGGCCCAGCGGCTGCACTTCCGAATCGACGACCGCCTGCCCGTACCGCGCGGGCAGCGCCTCGTTGACGACCTGGTCGAGCAGCGCCTCCCGGCCGAAGCGGGCCTCCAGCAACTTCGCCGGCGCCTTACCGGGCCGGAAGCCGGGAAGCCGCACCTGCTTGGCCAGCTCCCGGTAGGCGCGCTGGAAATCGGGCTCGAGTTCGGAGAACGGCACCTCCACATTGATGCGGACCCGGGTGGGGCTCAACTGCTCGACGGTGCTCTTCACGGGGGTGCTCCTCGGTGGTCGTTCCTGGCGTTCGGTGGGCCGTGTGCATGCGGCACGGGGTCGTGCTGGTCGGGGTGACAGGATTTGAACCTGCGGCCTTCCGCTCCCAAAGCGGATGCGCTACCAAGCTGCGCTACACCCCGCGCTGACCTCGATGATCCTAAGGCCCCTCGCGTGCGGGTTGGCCACAGGCTTCGCGACGACCTCGCGGACCCTCACGGAGCGATCACAAGACCGCGTCGATTAGATTTGATCTTCGTCGACAGCTACAGTCACGCTCGACTGGCACATGCGGGCGTAGCTCAATGGTAGAGCCCTAGTCTTCCAAACTAGCTACGCGGGTTCGATTCCCGTCGCCCGCTCGGGGTGAGGATCTGCTCCATAGAAAGGCGCCATGAGCGACCTAACAACGGACGCGGCAATCCGTGGCTCATGCGCGTCGGACTTCGTCGGGGTGCGCGACGCTTTCGAGCGCAACTTCGCGCTGGGCGATGAAGTTGGCGCGGCCGTCGCAGTGTGGGTAGACGGGTCCCTCGTCGTCAATCTCTGGGGCGGCTGGGCCGACGCGGCCCGTACCCGACCCTGGCAGCAGAACACCCTGACCACGGTGTTGTCCGGCACCAAGGGCCTGTCGGCCACCTGTGTCCACCAGCTGGCCGACCGCGGCGAGCTGGACCTGCAGGCCCCCGTGGCCCATTACTGGCCCGAGTTCGGCCAGGCGGGCAAACAAGACATCACGCTGGCGATGGTGATGAGCCACCGGTCCGGCGTGATCGGCCCCCGCACCCGGATGCGCTGGGAAGACGTCGCCGACTGGGACTTCGTCTGCGCGCAGCTTGCCGCCGCGGAACCATATTGGGAGCCCGGCACCGCCCAGGGCTACCACATGACCACCTTCGGATTCATCGTCGGCGAGGTATTCCGCCGCGTCACGGGCCGGACGATCGGCCAGTACCTGCGCACCGAGATCGCCGAACCGTTCGGCGCGGACGTCCACATCGGGCTGCCCCTGGCCGAACAACGCCGCTGCGCCGAGCGGGTGAACAAGCCGCACGCCCGCGACCTGCTGGCCGACGCGCAAGCGCCCGGCTACCCGACCAGCCTGGCCGAGCACCCGAAGGCGGGGTTGTCGATCTCCATGGGTTTCGCGCCAGACGACGAGCTGGGCTCCCACGACCTGCAGCTGTGGCGCGAACTCGAGTTTCCCGGCACGAACGGGCAAGTGTCGGCCCTGGGATTGGCGACGTTCTACAACGCGCTCGCCCAGGAGAAGGTGCTCAGCCGCGAGCACATGGAGCTGGTGCGGCAGTGCCAGGGTGGCCTGGAGACCGACTTGGTGCTCGGGCCACGGGTCGCCGATCACGGCTGGGGTTTGGGCTACATGC
>NZ_LZKF01000184.1:0-8403 GCF_001672665.1 Mycobacterium sp. E2238
GGATCCCCTCACTCCAGCGGCGGCCTTTTTGTGCGACGCGTGCCGTGAAACAAAAACCCCGCTCCCATCTGGGAACGGGGTTTTTGCTTTGCCTGTCAGAAGGCGGCTTCGTCGAGCTCCATGATGTCGTTGTCCAGCGTCTCGATCACCTCGCGGGTGCTGGCCAACAGCGGCAGGAAGTTCTTCGCGAAGAACGAGGCCACCGCGACCTTGCCCTCGTAGAACGACCGCTCGTCGCCACTGGCGCCGGCGTCCAGCGCCTGTACGGCCACCGCGGCCTGCTGCTGCAGCAACCAGCCGATGACCAGGTCGCCGACGCTCATCAGGAAGCGCACCGATCCGAGGCCGACCTTGTAGAGGCTGGTCACGTCCTCCTGCGCGGCCATCAGGTAGCCGGTGAGCGTGGCCGCCATCGCCTGGACGTCGGCCAGGGCCTTGGCCAGCAGCTCGCGCTCGGTCTTCAGCCGGCCGTTGCCGGACTCGCTGTCGACGAACTTCTGGATCTCGCCCGACACGTGGGCCAGCGCCACACCCTTGTCGCGGATGATCTTCCGGAAGAAGAAGTCCTGCGCCTGGATGGCCGTGGTGCCCTCGTAGAGGGAGTCGATCTTGGCGTCCCGGATGTACTGCTCGATCGGGTAGTCCTGCAGGAAGCCGGACCCACCGAAGGTCTGCAGGCTCTCGGTGAGCTTGGCGTAGGCCTGCTCGGATCCGACGCCCTTGACCACCGGCAACATCAGGTCGTTGACCTTGACGGCCAGCTCAGCGTCCACCCCGTGCACAGCCTCGGCAACCGCCGCGTCCTGGTAGGTCGCGGTGTAGAGGTACAGCGCACGCAGACCCTCGGCGTAGGCCTTCTGGGTCATCAGCGACCGGCGCACGTCGGGGTGGTGCGTGATGGTCACCCGCGGAGCGGTCTTGTCGGTCATCTGCGTCATGTCGGCGCCCTGCACGCGGGACTTGGCGTACTCCAGCGCGTTCAGGTAGCCGGTCGACAGGGTCGCGATGGCCTTGGTGCCGACCATCATGCGGGCCTGCTCGATGACCTCGAACATCTGCGCGATGCCGTTGTGCACCTCGCCGACCAGCCAGCCCTTGGCGGGGACGTCGTGCTGCCCGAAGGACAGCTCACAAGTGGCCGAAACCTTCAGGCCCATCTTGTGCTCGACGTTGGTCACGAAGACGCCGTTGCGCTCGCCCAGCTCGCCCGTCTCGAAGTCGAACAGGAACTTGGGCACGAAGAACAGCGACAGGCCCTTGGTGCCCGGACCCGCGCCCTCGGGGCGTGCCAGCACCAGGTGGAAGATGTTCTCGAACAGGTCGCCGGAGTCGGCCGAGGTGATGAATCGCTTCACACCCTCGATGTGCCAGGAGCCGTCGTCCTGCTTGATCGCCTTGGTCCGCCCGGCGCCGACGTCCGAACCGGCGTCCGGCTCGGTGAGCACCATGGTGGAGCCCCAGCCGCGCTCGGCGCAGATCACGGCCCACTTCTTCTGCTCCTCGGTGCCGAGGTGGTAGAGGATGTTGGCGAAGCCGGCGCCGCCGCCGTACATCCAGACGGCGGGGTTGGCTCCCAGCAGGTGCTCGTGCAGCGCCCACACCAGGGCGCGAGGCATCGGCATGCCGCCGAGGACCTCGTCGATGCCGACCTTGTCCCAACCGGCCTCGGTGACCGCGCGGACCGACTTCTTGAACGACTCCGGCAGCGTCACCGAGTGGGTCTTCGGGTCGAAGACCGGCGGATTGCGGTCACCCTCGACGAACGACTCGGCGATGGGCCCCTCGGCCAGCCGGCTGATCTCTGACAACATTTCGCGCGCGGTGTCGACGTCCAGATCGCTGTAGTCGCCGGCGCCCAAAGCCTTCTCAACGCCCAGAACCTCGAACAGGTTGAACACCTGGTCACGGACGTTGCTCTTGTAGTGGCTCACTACGGTTTCCTCCTCGTTGAGAATGCCACTTGTGGTTGGGTACTACTTCTAAGTTACCCACCAGTAACACCGCTAAAATATCGCTCCGAGTCAGTTCAACGCAAGTCAATGTGAGCTAGATTTCATCGTCTAATTAACCAACCGGTTGGGGAGCCGCCGCGGCGCCTCTGACCTGCGCCGATAATTGAACGGATCTCAAACTATGGGATGCATCACCACCCTGCCCGTAGTGGATCTGCGCACGTCGGCGACCCAATTGCGGCGCGGGTTGCGCGAGGCCGCGCACGAGGTGGGCTTCTTCTATCTGACCGGCCACGGCGTGCCGGACGAGCTCGCCCACAAGCTGCTGGAGGCGGCCCGCCGGTTGTTCGCGCTGCCCCAGGCCGACAAAGACGCGGTCGCCATGGTCCACAGCCCGCATTTCCGCGGCTACACCCGGATGGGCGGCGAGCTGACCCGCGGCCAGGTGGACTGGCGGGAGCAGATCGACATCGGGCCGGAACGCGCGCCGATCGGGGCGCCCGGCAAGCCCGACTACCTGTGGCTGCAGGGGCCCAACCAGTGGCCGGCCGCGCTGCCCGAACTGCCGGGAATCGTCGACGAATGGGATAAGGCGCTGTCCGCGGTAGCCCGCACCCTGCTCCGGCACTGGGCGGCATCGCTGGGCAGCGCACCGGATGTCTTCGATGCGGCCTTCGCCGAGACGCCGGCCACCCTGATCAAGATCGTGCGCTATCCGCGCAGCGCGGCCACCCCGCAGGGCGTCGGCCCGCACAAGGACTCGGGCGTGCTCACCCTGCTGCTGGCCGAGCCGGGCAGCCGGGGCCTGCAGGTGCGCCGGCCCGGTGTTGAGGAATGGATCGACGTGCCGCCCGCCGAGGGCGCTTTCGTGGTCAACATCGGCGAGCTGCTGGAGGTGGCGACGGGCGGTTACCTGCGCGCCACCGAGCACCGGGTGAACCTGGAGGCGCAGCCCGCGGACCGGATCTCGGTGCCGTACTTCTTCAATCCGCGGCTGGACGCGCGGATCCCGGTGTTGACGCTGCCCCCCGGGCTGCGGGCGCGCGCCGGCCGGGTGGCCGACCCATCGGATCCGATCTTCTCCGTCTACGGCCGCAACGCCTGGAAGAGCAGGCTGCGCGCGCACCCCGATGTGGCTTCGGCGCACGGATATTCGGCAGGTAGGGTCGGGAACGAGAATCCCGTTCTCGGCTCAAGGGGCGAATGAATTCCGGTGAACTCGAACAAGAACCTGACACCGTCCACACTTCGTGAGGCCTTCGGTCACTTTCCCTCGGGGGTGGTCGCCATCGCCGCCGAAGTCCAGGGAACCCGGGAGGGCCTGGCGGCGAGCACCTTTGTCCCGGTCTCCCTGGATCCGCCGCTGGTGTCGTTCTGCGTGCAGAACACGTCGACGACGTGGCCCAAGCTCAAAGACCTCCCGATGCTGGGCATCAGCGTCCTCGGCGAGGCCCACGACGAGGCCGCCCGCACCCTGGCCGCCAAGACCGGCGACCGGTTCGCCGGACTGGAGACGGAGTCCAGGGAGAGCGGCGCGGTGTTCATCAAGGGCACCGCACTGTGGCTGGAGAGCGCGATCGAACAGCTCATTCCCGCCGGGGACCACACGATCGTGGTGCTGCGGGTCAACGAGGTGACGGTGGACGCCGACGTCGCACCGATCGTGTTTCACCGCAGCGTGTTCCGGCGCCTCGGCGTCTGAGCCCGGCTACGGGCGCTGGCTGAGTTCCGCCCGAAAGCCCGCTATCCGCTGCTCGATCTCGGCGGCGTCGTCGGGGCGGCCTTCCTTGCGTGCCAGATCGGCGCGGACGGACAACTCCCGGATGGCGGTTCGGATTTCGTTGACACTGGTGGTTTCTCGCATGTCTCCCACGCTGCCTTTCGGAGTTTGGGTTCTATGCGGGTACCCGGCGGGCCGGGCGGGCTAACGACAGACTCAGCGCCGGAACAACTTGTTGCCCAGCCACACCACCGGGTCGTACTTGCGGTCGGCGACCCGCTCTTTCATCGGGATCAGCGCGTTGTCGGTGATCTTGATGTTTTCCGGGCAGACCTCGGTGCAGCACTTGGTGATGTTGCAGTAGCCCAGCCCGTGCTGCTCCTGGGCCTGGTTGCGCCGGTCCAGCGTGTCCAGCGGGTGCATCTCGAGCTCGGCGATCCGCATCAGGAAGCGCGGGCCGGCGAACGCCTTCTTGTTCTCCTCGTGGTCGCGGACCACGTGGCAGACGTTCTGGCACAGGAAGCACTCGATGCACTTGCGGAACTCCTGCGAGCGCTGCACGTCCTCCTGCGCCATCCGGTACTCGCCCGGCTGCAGATCCTTCGGCGGTGCGAAGGCGGGGATCTCGCGCGCCTTCTCGTAGTTGAAGGACACGTCGGTGACCAGGTCCCGGATCACCGGGAAGGTCCGCAGCGGCGTCACGGTCACCACCTCGTCCTCGGCGAAGGTGGACATCCGGGTCATGCACAACAACCGCGGCACCCCGTTGATCTCCGCCGAGCAGGAGCCGCACTTGCCCGCCTTGCAGTTCCAGCGCACGGCGAGGTCGGGTGTCTGGGTCTGTTGCAGGCGATGGATGATGTCGAGCACCACCTCGCCCTCGTTGACCTCAACCGTGAAGTCCTGCAGCGCGCCGCTGGCATCGTCACCGCGCCACACACGCATGGTCGCGTTGTAGGTCATTAGCCTCTCCGTCCTGGATGCTCGGCCAGCTCGTCGTCCGTGTAGTACTTCTCCAGCTCGGAGATCTCGAAGAGCTCCAGCAGATCCGACCGCATCGGCACCTGGTCTTTGCGCGTGACGCTGATGTCGGGGATGACCTCGTCGCCACCGGCGGCCTCGCAGACCAGCAGCACCTTGCGCCACCCCGAGTCCATCGCCGGGTGGTCGTCGCGGGTGTGGCCACCGCGGCTTTCGGTGCGCTCCAGCGCGGCCTTGGCGACGCACTCGCTGACCAGCAGCATGTTGCGCAGGTCGATGGCCAGGTTCCAGCCAGGGTTGTACTGGCGGCCGCCCTCCACGTGCATGTTCTTGAACCGCTCGCGAAGCTTGTCGAGCCGCGCGAGGGCCTCGGAGACCTCGTCGGCCTTGCGGATGATGCCCACCAGGTCGTTCATCGACTGCTGCAGCTCGAGCTGCAGCGTGTAGGGGTTCTCCGCCGGGGCGCCATCGGTCGGTCCCTCGAAGGGGGACAGCGCCCGCTTCGCCGCGGTCTCGACGGCCTCCGCCGAGATCGTCGGACGGCTGCTCAGCGCCCGCACGTAGTCGGCCGCGCCCAGGCCGGCCCGCCGGCCGAAGACCAGCAGGTCCGACAGCGAGTTGCCGCCGAGCCGGTTGGAGCCGTGCATGCCGCCCGAGCACTCGCCCGCGGCGAACAGGCCCGGAACCGTGGCGGCACCGGTGTCGGCGTCCACCTCGACACCGCCCATCACGTAGTGGCAGGTGGGCCCGACTTCCATTGGCTCCTTGGTGATGTCGACGCCGGCCAGCTCCTTGAACTGGTGGTACATCGACGGCAGGCGCCGCATGATCTCCTCGGGCGTCAACCGGGACGCGATGTCGAGGAACACGCCGCCGTGTGGGCTGCCCCGGCCGGCTTTGACCTCGGAGTTGATCGCGCGCGCGACCTCATCGCGAGGCAGCAGGTCGGGGGTGCGACGGGCCGAGTCGTTGTCCTTGAGCCACTGGTCGGCCTCTTGTTCGGTCTCGGCGTACTGGCCTTTGAACACCGGCGGGATGTAGTCGAACATGAACCGCTTGCCCTCGGAGTTCTTCAGCACACCGCCGTCACCGCGGACACCCTCGGTGACCAGGATCCCCTTCACGCTGGGCGGCCACACCATCCCGGTCGGGTGGAACTGGACGAACTCCATGTTGATCAGCGACGCGCCCGCCCGCAGGGCCAGCGCGTGCCCGTCGCCGGTGTACTCCCAGGAGTTCGAGGTGACCTTGAACGACTTACCGATGCCGCCGGTGGCGAGCACCACCGCGGGCGCCTCGAACAGGACGAACTGACCGGTCTCGCGCCAGTAGCCGAACGCCCCGGCGATCGCGTCACCGTCCTTGAGCAGCTCGGTGATGGTGCATTCGGCGAACACCTTGATGCGCGCCTCGTAGTCGCCGAGCTCGGCGTAATCCTCCTGCTGCAGCGAAACGATCTTCTGCTGCATGGTGCGGATCAGCTCCAGGCCGGTGCGGTCACCGACGTGCGCCAGGCGCGGGTAGGTGTGCCCGCCGAAGTTGCGCTGGCTGATCTTGCCGTCCTTGAGGCGGTCGAACAGCGCGCCATAGGTTTCCAGCTCCCAGACGCGGTCCGGTGCCTCCTTGGCGTGCAGTTCGGCCATCCGCCAGTTGTTGAGGAACTTCCCACCGCGCATCGTGTCGCCGAAGTGGGTCTTCCAGTTGTCTTTCGGGTTGGTGTTGCCCATCGACGCCGCGCAGCCGCCCTCGGCCATGACCGTGTGGGCCTTGCCGAACAGGGACTTACACACCACCGCGACCTTGAGGCCGCGTTCCCGCGCCTCGATGACCGCTCGCAGTCCCGCGCCGCCGGCGCCGATGACGACTACGTCGTAGGCATGCCGCTCGACCTCAACCATGAAAACCCTCGCTATTTCAGATTCTTGGTGAAAAGGCTTGTCAGCCAACAAATCTCAGGTCAGGGATGGCACCGCCGGCCACCAGCGCGATGTAGAAGTCGGTCAGCATCAGGGTGCCCAGCGTGATCCAGGCGTACATCTTGTGCCGGGTGTTGATGTGGCTGACCTGGGTCCAGATCCAGTACCGCACAGGGTGCTTGGAGAAGTGCTTGAGCCGCCCGCCGGTCACGTGCCGGCACGAATGGCAGGACAGGGTGTAGATCCACAACATGACGACGTTGCCGACCATGATCAGGTTGCCCAGCCCGAAGCCGAAGCCGCCCGGACCGGCGTCGGAGTGGAACGCGATGATCGCGTCGTAGGTGTTGATCACCGAGATGATGCCGGCGATGTAGAAGAAGTACCGGTGGCTGTTCTGGATGATCAGCGGGAACCTGGTCTCGCCGGTGTAGTGCACGCGCGGTTCGGCCACCGCGCAGGCGCTGGGCGACTGCCACACCGTGCGGTAGTAGGCGCCGCGGTAGTAGTAACAGGTCAACCGGAATAGCAGCAGGAACGGCAACGTCAGCGCCGCGTACGGCAGCCACCAGACGTCGGGCAAGATCTGCGGCCAGAAGTCGCCGGCCGCCCCGCAGGCCTTGCTGACGCACGGGGAGTAGAACGGCGTCAGGTAGTGATACTTGCCGACGAAGAAGTAATCGCGTTGGAATGCGCGCACGGTCGCGTAGATGACGAAAGCGGCGAAGCCCAAGTCGATCCGCAACGGCGACATCCACCACCGGTCGGTACGTAGGGTCCGTTGTGGGATGCGGGCGCGCGTGGGTGAAAAGACACCTGACGCAGGACGGTTCGCCGTGGGTGCGCTCATCTAGTGTTCCTCTTCGAACGGGCTGTTGGTCGAAGGGTACACAGAGAGCACCCCCTCATTTCCGGGGGGCTTGGGTTGTCAGGACCTGCTGTGACCCCCGACACCCTCGTCGTCGACATCGCGCCAGAATTCGCTGTCGTACTGGGTGTCGGGAATGACGATCTTCTCGCTCGACTGCTGCACGGTGGCGCGCGCCAGGTCCAACTCGGACACGTCGGTGTCAAGGAGTTCGACGTCGGACAGGATCCGGTCGGCGTCGATGACGATGCGCCGCATGGCAGGGCTGTCACCGTAGCGGCTCTTCAGGGAGCCCACGCACCGCCGCAGGCCGCCGATGAGCTCGTGCAGTTCGGCGAGTTCAGTAGTGGTGCCCAACGGATCTCCTTGCGCGCGCGGTGTTACGGATCACAGTACGCTCCCGATACTATCCACGGCACAGCCTGACGTCAGGCGACTCACTTCCTTACCGAACACGGAGCAAACACGCCCATGCCAGGTCAGACCGCCGCCGACCGTGCTACCGCGCTGCTCGACCTGCACCGCCCGGGTGACCCGGTGGTGCTGCCGACCGTGTGGGACGCCTGGTCGGCCCGGCTCGCCACCGGCGCAGGGTTCGCCGCGCTCACCGTAGGCAGCCATCCGCTGGCGGATTCGGTCGGCAAACCCGACGGGGAGGGCATGTCGTTCGACGACGTGCTGGCCCGCGTCGCCCAGATCACGGCCGCGGTCGACGTCCCGGTCTCGGTGGACGTCGAATCCGGTTACGGGCTGGGGGCCGAGCGCCTGATCGACGGCCTGCTGGGCGCCGGGGCCGTCGGGCTGAACATCGAAGACACCGTGCACTCCGAGGGCAAGCGGCTGAGGTCCGCCGGTGAGCACGCCGAGTTGGTGGGTGCGCTGCGGTCGGCCGCCGATGCGGCCGGGGTACACGTCGTGATCAACGCCCGCACCGATCTCTTCCTGCGCAAGGACGGCGACGACGCG
>NZ_LZKF01000185.1:0-43103 GCF_001672665.1 Mycobacterium sp. E2238
GCACCCAGGTGCGGCGTGACCACCACCTGCGGCAGCTCGAACAGCGGGCTATCGGTGCACGGCTCCTTGGCGAAGACGTCGATACCGGCCGCGCGGACGTGTCCGCTGCTCACCGCTTCGGCCAGCGCGGCCTCGTCCACCAGGCCGCCGCGGGCGGCGTTGACGATGATGACGCCCGGCTTGGTCTTCGCCAGCGCCTCCTTGCCGATCAGGCCCGCCGTCTCGGGCGTCTTCGGCAGGTGCACCGAGATGAAATCGGCGCGCCCGAGGAGGTCGTCGAGGGGCAGCAGTTCGATGCCCAGCTGAGCGGCCCGGGCCGGCGAGACGTAGGGGTCGTAGGCGATGAGGTGGGTGCCGAAGGCCGTCAATCGTTGGGCGACCAACTGCCCGATCCGGCCCAGCCCCACCACCCCGACCGTCTTGCCGAAAATCTCGGTGCCGTTGAACGACGACCGCTTCCAGGCGTGCTCACGCAACGAGGCGTCGGCCGCCGGGATCTGCCGGGCGGCGGCCAAGAGCAGCGCCAGCGCGTGCTCGGCGGCGCTGTGGATATTGGAGGTGGGGGCGTTGACCACCAGCACGCCACGCTCGGTCGCGGCGGCCACGTCGACGTTGTCCAGCCCCACCCCGGCGCGGGCAACGATCTTCAGCTTGGGCGCGGCGGCCAGCACCTCGGCGTCGACGGTGGTGGCCGAGCGCACCAGCAGCGCGTCGGCCTCGCCCACCGCGGCCAGCAGCTTTTCCCGGTCCGGCCCGTCTACCCAGCGCACCTCGACCTGGTCTCCCAGGGCGGCGACAGTCGATTGGGCGAGTTTGTCGGCGATCAATACAACAGGCAGATTCACCCGGCCAGCCTAACGGCTGCCTTCGACGGGCATCGACGGGCTCACCACTGCCGTAACCTGCGCCGACGGCCGTTGGGCGCGGGCCGGCGAGGTCCTACGATGCGCTGATGACCAAACTCGCGATCATCTACTATTCGGCCACCGGGCATAACACCGCGATGGCACAACGCGTGGCCGTCGCAGCCGAGTCCGCCGGCGCCGAAGTCCGGCTGAGGCACGTCGCCGAGACCCGCGACCCGGAATCGTTCGCACAGAACCCGGCCTGGACCGCGAATTACGAAGCGACGAAGGACCTTCCGGCGGCTTCCGGTGAGGACATCGTCTGGGCCGACGCGGTGATCTTCGGTTCGCCGACCCGCTTCGGCTCTCCCGCTGCGCAATTGCGCAACTTCCTGGACTCGCTCGGCGGGCTGTGGGCCGAGGGCAAGCTCGCGGACAAGGTGTACGCGGGGTTCACGTCGTCCAACACGCTGCACGGCGGTCAGGAAACCACGCTGCTGTCGCTATACATCACCCTGATGCATTTCGGCGGCATCATTGTGCCGCCCGGTTACACCGACCCGGTCAAGTTCGTCGACGGCAACCCGTACGGGGTGAGCCTGGTCTCCACCCACGACAACATTCACGAATTCGACGAGGCCACCGGGAACGCCCTGGACCACCTGGCCCGCCGCGTGGTCGAAACCGCCGGCCGGCTCCGCGACACATAAACCACGCACACGACACGCCGTAAACGGTCGCCATGGTTTAAGTTTCGCGGACGGGCGGCCTGCGGACAGCTACGCCGTCTCGGTGATGGGCCGGTCGACCCAGCTCATCAGATCGCGCAGCTTCTTGCCGGTCACCTCGATGGGGTGCTCGGCGTTCTCCTTGCGCAGCCGCTCGAGTTCCTTATTGCCGCCTTCGACGTTGGCGACCAGCTTCTTGGTGAACGTGCCGTCCTGAATGTCGCGCAGGATCTCCCGCATCCGTTCTTTGGTGCCGGCGTCGATGACCCGCGGCCCCGACAGATAGCCGCCGAACTCCGCGGTGTCGGACACCGAGTAGTTCATCCGCGCAATGCCGCCCTCGTACATCAGGTCGACGATGAGCTTGAGCTCGTGCAGCACCTCGAAGTAGGCCATCTCCGGCGGGTAGCCCGCCTCCACCATGACGTCGAAACCGGTCTTCACCAATTCCTCTGTGCCGCCGCATAACACAGCCTGCTCACCGAACAGGTCGGTCTCGGTCTCGTCCTTGAACGTGGTCTTGATGACGCCGGCGCGGGTGCCCCCGATGGCCTTGGCGTAGGACAGCGCCAGCGCCTCGCCGTTGCCGTTCGGGTCCTGGTCGACCGCGATCAGGCACGGCACGCCCTTGCCGTCGACGAACTGGCGGCGCACCAGGTGGCCGGGACCCTTCGGCGCCACCATCGCCACGGTGACGTCGGCGGGCGGCTTGATCAGACCGAAGTGGATGTTGAGCCCGTGCCCGAAGAACAGTGCGTCACCGGGCTTGAGGTTGGGCTCGATGTCGTTTTTGAAGATGTCCGCCTGCGCGGTGTCGGGCGCCAGCAGCATGATCACGTCGGCCCACTTGGCCACCTCGGCGGGGGTGTCGACGTCCAGACCTTGCTCCTCGACCTTGGCCCGCGACTTCGACCCCTCCTTCAGCCCGACGCGCACCTGCACACCGGAGTCGCGCAGGCTCAGCGAGTGCGCGTGCCCCTGGCTGCCGTAACCGATCACACCGACCTTGCGACCCTGGATGATCGACAGGTCTGCGTCGTCGTCGTAGAACATTTCTAGTGCCACTGTTGAATATCTCCTTGTGTGTTACTTGGCCGTGGCGATGCCGCGTGGACCGCGGGACAACGACACCACTCCCGATTGGACTATCTCGCGTATACCGAACGGTTCCAGCACCCGCAGCAGCGCCTCGATCTTGCCGCGGTCACCGGTCGCCTCGATGGTCAGCGCCTCGGTCGATACGTCGATCACCTTGGCGCGGAAGAGGTTCACCGCTTCGATCACCTGACTGCGGGTGCCGGCGTCGGCGCGCACCTTGATCAGCGCCAGCTCGCGCGACACCGCGGCACCCTCGTCGAGCTCGACGATTTTGATGACATTGATCAGCTTGTTGAGTTGCTTGGTGATCTGCTCGAGCGGGGTCTCCTCGGCGCTGACCACAATCGTCATGCGCGACATGTCCTTTTGCTCGGTGGCACCGACGGCAAGCGACTCGATGTTGAAACCGCGCCGGGAGAACAGCGCCGCCACGCGCGCGAGCACACCTGGCTTGTCCTCCACCAACACCGACAGCGTGTGGGTGTGCATCAGGCGTGCCCTTCGCTCTCGTCGTCGAACAGCGGGCGAATGCCGCGGGCGGCCTGGATCTCGTCGTTGCTGGTGCCGGCGGCCACCATCGGCCACACCTGCGCGTCGGCACCGACGATGAAGTCGATCACCACCGGACGGTCGGTGATCGCCCGGGCCTGGTTTATCACGTCCTCGACGTCTTCCTCACGCTCGCAACGCAATCCGACGCAACCCAGCGCCTCCGCCAGTTTCACGAAGTCCGGGATGCGATGCGAGTGCGTGGCCAGGTCCGTCTGCGAATACCGCTCCTCGTAGAACAGCGTCTGCCACTGGCGCACCATGCCCAGGTTGCCGTTGTTGATCAGCGCCACCTTGATCGGCACGCCCTCGATCGCGCAGGTGGCCAACTCCTGGTTGGTCATCTGGAAGCAGCCGTCGCCGTCGATGGCCCACACCTCGGCCTCCGGGCGAGCCATCTTGGCCCCCATGGCCGCCGGGATGGCGAACCCCATGGTGCCCAGCCCGCCGGAGTTGATCCAGGTGCGCGGGTTCTCATACGAGATGAACTGCGCCGCCCACATCTGGTGCTGGCCCACCCCGGCGACGTACACCGCGTCGGGGCCGGCGATCTGGCCGAGCTTTTCGATGACGTATTCCGGGCCGAGGCTGCCGTCGCTCTGCGGGTCGTAGCTCAGCGGGTAGGTGGACTGGACGCTGTCCAGATAGGCCCACCATTCCGTCATGTCTGGGATTGCCGCGGTGCCGGAATGCTCGTAGTGCCGCAGCATCGCGATCAGGTCGGCGATGACCGCTTTGACGTCGCCGACGATCGGCACGTCGGCATGGCGGTTCTTGCCGATCTCGGCCGGGTCGATGTCGGCGTGGATGACCTTCGCCTCCGGCGCGAAGGTATCGAGCTTGCCGGTCACCCGGTCGTCGAAGCGGGTGCCCAGGGCGATGAGCAGGTCGCTGCGCTGCAGCGCCGCCACCGCGGCGACCGTGCCGTGCATGCCGGGCATGCCCATGTGCTGCCGATGACTGTCGGGAAACGCGCCCCGCGCCATCAGCGTGGTGACCACCGGGATGCCGGTCAGCTCGGCCAGCTCGCGCAGCTGCTCGGTCGCCTCGCCGCGGATGACGCCGCCGCCGACGTAGAGAACGGGCTTGCGGGCGTCCGCGATCAGCTTGGCGGCCTCGCGGATCTGCCGGTTGTGCGGCTTGGTGTTCGGCTTGTAGCCAGGCAGGTCCATGCGCGGCGGCCAGCTGAACGTGCACTGCCCCTGCAGCACGTCTTTGGGGATGTCGACGAGCACCGCGCCTGGACGGCCCGATGCGGCGATGTGGAAGGCCTCGGCCATCACCTGGGGGATCTCGTCGCCCGAGCGGACCAGGAAGTTGTGCTTGGTTATCGGCATCGTGATGCCCGAGATGTCGGCTTCCTGGAAGGCGTCGGTGCCGATCAGGGTGCGACCGACCTGGCCGGTGATGGCGACCACGGGCACCGAGTCCATCTGGGCATCGGCCAGCGGCGTCACGAGATTGGTGGCGCCGGGGCCCGATGTGGCCATCATGACGCCGACCTTGCCGGTGGCGTGCGCGTATCCGCTGGCGGCGTGGCCCGCGCCCTGCTCGTGGCGAACCAGCACGTGGCGAAGCTTTTTCGAGTCGAACAGCGGGTCGTAAACCGGCAACACGGCGCCACCGGGAATCCCGAAGATGACCTCGACGCCGAGTTCCTCCAGCGACCGGATCACCGACTGGGCGCCGGTAAGTTTCTCGGGCCCAACACGTTTCGGCTTCTTTGTGGGGGCGGCGGCGGGGGTTTCCGCCGCATCCGAGGCGATGTCAGCGGCACGCTCCGGCTGGGTGGCGTGCTGCCTGGTTGGTGCGCTCACTGTCTTTCGTCCTTATTCACTCTGGGAGTCTCGCTGGGGGCAACAAAAAACCCCCGACAGCTCTTCTGCTGCACGAGGGTTGCGCGTTGGTCTGGATAGCTTCAAATGCCGAAGAGGCTAGTCAGGCACCAACGCGCCGACTAATTACTACGAGCATCCCGGGCTGTCCGGCGGTATCCATAACGTCCGACGGTAGCCTTCGCACAGCTCAGCAGTCAAATCCGCTGCCGTCGGCTCGCGCGGAGATCCGGTGCCCCGAGCCGGGTGAAATGATGGTCGGGTGGCTACCGGTTCGTCTTCCCACACGCCCGTGGTGATCAAGGTCTCGCCCATCGCGCACCTTGCCGTCGGATTCTTGACCCTGGGGTTGCTGATCCCGGTGATGCTGTGGCCGCTGTCCGTGCCGCTGCTGGTGATACCCGTGCTGTTGTCGGCAATGATCGTCCGACTACGCACCGTCGCCGACGATCGAGGCGTGACGGTCCGCACGCTGCTGGGCAGCCAGACGGTGCAGTGGGATGACATCGACGGGCTGCGCTTCCATCGGGGCTCCTGGGCACGCGCGCACCTCAAGAGCGGCGCGGATTTGCGGTTGCCCGCGGTGACGTTCGCGACCCTGCCTCAGCTGACCGAGGCCAGCTCCGGGCGCGTGCCCAACCCGTATCAGTGAGGGATCAGGCGATCGGGTTGACCCCGTTGAGCAGCACCCACACCGCGATGCCGGCGGCGATGCCCACCAGTAGGGCGACAAACGACCCGATGAACGGACGATGGGCCCAGCCCCGCCGCGCGTCGAGCCCGTAACGGCCGGGCCCGCACAGGATGACCGCGACGGCCAGGACGATCAGAGTGATCTGGTATTCGTGCCCGTCCGGCAGGAAGTACGTGAAGGTGTGCGGATGCGGGCGCGCCGTGATGGTGGCCAGCAGGCCGTTGATCAGGAAGGCCAGCGCCCCGGCCGCGGCCAGCGGAGTGAACAGCCCCAGCACCAGCAGCACACCGGCGACGAGCTCGCCGCCCGCGCTGACGTAGGCGAGGATGTCGGCGTGCTGGTAGCCGACGTCGGACAGCGAGTTCTTGAACCCGCCCACCCCGGAGCCGCCCCACCAGCCGAAGAGCTTCTGCAACCCGTGGGCGGCCAACACGACACCGAGGCCGACCCGCAGTATCAGCAAACCCAGATGCTGGGTGCCGCGCCGGCCGACGTCGTGCAGCCGGTCGTGGTGGTCGTCCCCATCGATCTCGGCCGGCTCGGCGGCCGCGTGCCGGGCGGACTGCGGCTGGACGTAGGGCAGGGGCTCCTGCTGGTCGAGCACGTTGTAACCCGTCGCCCTGGGGCCGCCCACGCCCGCGTGGTCGCCCATGTAGGGGATGACGGTGGTGGTTCCGGTGGAGGGGTTGAAGTCGCCGGGGTAACCGACGGGCGTCAGATCATCTTCGGGGTCAACCACACGCGCCGTCGCGGGGCGTCCCGGGGTTGGCTCCGGGGATTCGCCGGGCCGCTGCCAATGTCCGTCATTCGGTTGACTGGTCACGCGTGACAGGGTAAGGGCAATTGTCGCTGAATTGGGGATTTGAGCGGCGCTTTCGCCAGGCAATCGGTGGTTTGCCCGCCAAACCGGCGCGGATCGGCCCGAAATTAGCCCGCTCGCGGCTCAGGCGGGTACGAAACGGCACATTTCGGGTCCCGAAGGCGGGCCGTGGACGGCGCCAGAAGTGTTCCGTTGGTGTGGCGCCGGGCGGACAGGCCCATGCGTGTGGCGGCGGCGGGCGCACTATCCGTAGCCTGTCGGTCATGCGACTACGGCGCTCGGTTCGGTGCGGGTTTGCCGCGCTCTGCGCGGTGGCGCTCGTCGCGAGCGGCTGCGCGCGGTTCAACGACGCCCAGTCGCAACCTTTCACCACCAACCCGGAACTCAAGCCCCAACCCAGCTCGACGCCTCCCCCGCCGCCGCCGCTGCCGCCCACGCCGTTCCCCAAGGCGTGCCCGGCTCCCGGCGTGATGCAGGGCTGCCTGGAGAGCACCAGCGGACTGATCATGGGGCCCGACAGCAAAACCGCGCTGGTGGCCGAGCGCACCACCGGCGCCGTCAAGGAGATCTCGGTCAGCGCCGAGCCGAAGGTGAAGATGGTCATCCCGGTCGACCCGTCCGGCGACGGCGGCTTGATGGACATCGTGCTGTCACCGACCTATGCGCAAGACCGGCTGATGTACGCCTACATCAGCACGCCCACGGACAATCGGGTGATCCGGGTGGCCGACGGCGACATCCCGAAGGACATCCTCACCGGTATCCCCAAGGGGGCCACCGGCAATACCGGAGCGCTGATCTTCACCAGCCCCACCACGTTGGTGGTCCTGACAGGTGACGCGGGTAACCCCGCGGCCGCCGCCGACCCCAAATCGCTGGCGGGCAAGGTCCTTCGCATCGAGCAGCCGACCACGATCGGCCAGGCGCCGCCCACCACGGCGCTGTCGGGCGTGGGCTCCGGTGGCGGCCTGTGCATCGACCCCGTGGACGGCTCGTTGTACGTCGCCGACCGCACGCCGACGGCGGACCGGTTGCAGCGCATCACCAAGGCTTCCGAGGTCTCCACGGTGTGGACATGGCCGGACAAACCCGGCGTGGCCGGCTGCGCGGCGATGGACGGCACCGTGCTGGTCAACCTGATCAACACCAAACTGACGGTGGCCGTGCGGCTGGCGCCGGCGACGGGTGCGGTCACCGGGGAACCCGACGTGGTGCGCAAGGACACCCATGCCCACGCGTGGGCGCTGCGGATGTCACCCGACGGAAACGTCTGGGGCGCAACGGTCAACAAGACCGCCGGGGATGCCGAGAAGCTCGACGACGTGGTGTTCCCGTTGTTCCCGCAGGGCGGCGGCTTCCCGCGCAACAACGACGACAAGACCTAATCGGGGTTTTGCGGAGCACTCCACACCCGTACCGTGGACGAACCACTACATCATTCGCGAATTCGATATCGCGGGTGATATCGCTTCCGAGACTCGCCTAATGATCGGCTGACGTCTCGCGCGCCCCGCCGAGTTGCTCCTGGTGGGCCGGCTAGCCCTGCCCGCAGGCGGCCAGCACCAGTTCGCGCACCCGTGCCGCGTCGGCCTGGCCCCGGGTGGCCTTCATCACCGCGCCGACGATCGCGCCCGCCGCGGCCACCTTGCCACCGCGGATCTTCTCCGCCACATCGGGATTCGCGGCCAGCGCCTCGTCGACCGCGGCCTGGGTCACCGAATCGTCGCGCACCAGCTCGAGGCCGCGGGATGTCATCACCTGTTGGGGTTCGCCCTCGCCGGCCAACACCCCCTCCACCACCTGGCGGGCCAGCTTGTTGGACAACTTGCCCTCGTCGACCAGTGCGATCACCGCGGCGACCTGGGCCGGGGTGATGGCCAGTTCGTCCAGGCCGATGTTCGCTTCATTGGCCTTCTGCACCAAGAAGTTTCCCCACCACGCGCGCGCCTGCTCGCTGGCCGCGCCGTGCTTGACGGTCTCCATGACCAGTTCCACGGCGCCGGCGTTGACCAGATCGCGCATCACCTCGTCGGAAACGCCCCACTCCTGCTGAATCCTCTTGCGGCTCAACCACGGTAGCTCGGGAATCGTCTGACGCAGCTGCTCGACCAACTCGCGGCTGGGCGCGACCGGTTCCAGGTCGGGCTCGGGGAAATAGCGGTAGTCCTGGGCTGTCTCCTTGGCACGGCCCGGGCTGGTGTACCCCGCCTCGTGAAAGTGCCTGGTCTCCTGAATGATCCGACCCCCGGATGCGAGGACCGCGGCCTGCCGTTGCATCTCGTAACGCACCGCCACCTCAACGCTTTTCAGCGAGTTGACGTTCTTGGTCTCGGTACGCGTGCCGAACTCGGTCGTTCCGGTCGGCATCAGCGACACGTTGGAGTCACAACGCATCGAACCCTGGTCCATCCGAACATCGGATACGTCCAAGGCGCGCAACAGGTCTCGCAAGGCCGTGACGTAGGCGCGGGCGATCTGCGGCGCCCGGGCGCCGGCACCCACGATGGGCTTCGTCACGATCTCGATCAGCGGCACGCCGGCCCGGTTGTAGTCGAGCAGCGACGTGGTGGCGCCGTGGATCCGGCCGGTCTCACTGCCCAGGTGGGTCAGCTTGCCGGTGTCTTCCTCCATGTGCGCGCGCTCGATCTCGACCCGCCAGGTGGTGCCGTCGTCCAACGGCGCTTCGAGATACCCATTGATGGCGATCGGCTCGTCGTACTGGGAGATCTGGTAGTTCTTCGGCATGTCCGGGTAGAAGTAGTTCTTCCGGGCGAAGCGGCACCAGGGCACGATCTCGCAGTTCAGCGCCAACCCGATCCGGATGGCCGATTCCACCGCCGTGCGGTTGAGCACCGGCAGCGATCCGGGCAGGCCGAGGCACACGGGGCATACCTGGGTGTTGGGTTCGGCGCCGAAGGCGGTGGAGCAGCCGCAGAACATTTTGGTGACCGTCGACAGCTCGACGTGCACCTCGAGGCCGAGTACCGGGTCGAAGCGCGCGATGACGTCGTCGTAGTCCATGAGATCGGCGCTGGCAGCAACACTCATGCCGTCGATCGTAGTGGTGACCGCGAGCGCGGCAGAGCCGGGCGAAGCGGGTCACCACCATCAGGCGTAGTGGTGACCGCGAGCCCGGTGGAGCCGGGCGATGCGGGTCACCACCATCAGGCGTAGTGGTGACCGCGAGCGCGGCGGAGCCGGGCGAAGCGGGTCACCACCATCAGGCGTAGTGGTGACCGCGAGCGCAGCGGAGCCGGGCGAAGCGGGTCACCACCATCAGGCGTAGTGGGTGACCGCGAGCGCGGCGGCACCGGGCGAACTCAGGGCCAGTGTGGCGAGCGCGGCACCGGGAACCGGTTGCGCTCCTCACCCCTACCCGGGAACATGTCGGCCAGCACGGCAGCCATCTCGAGGTAACTGCGGCGGCTTTCCTTGCTCAGCCGATCCAGCTCGATCTGCTTGCCCTCGTGTATGTGGCGATCGAACGGCAGCACCACCGTCGCGGCTACCCGTGCGGACAGTCGCTCGAGTTCCTTGGCGGCGAGCAGCTCTACCTTGGCCGGCTCGACGTGGTTGATCGCCAGTATCGTCGACCGCACCAACGCTTGATAACCGTTGTTGCCCAACCAATCCAGCGTGGTGGCCGTCTTTCGTATCGCATCGATGGAGGTGCTGGTCACTACGACCAGCGCCCGCGCCTCGGGCAGGACCGCTTCCATCACACCGGAATTGAGGGCCTTGGGGCAGTCCACCAGCTCGACCGAATAGTGATTCCGCAGCAGCGAGAACGCCTTCACCACGTCGTGCCGCTCGAGTCGCCAGTCGGTGTGCGCATAGTCCGGCAAGCCGAGCACTTCGAGGCCGAAATTGTTCATGTAGGTGTGCGCCCGGACATCCGTATAGTTCGTGACCGCCTTGTCGGCGAGCAGATCGGCCATGTTCAGGGAGTTCGGACGGCCATGCCGCTCCGCCAGGTCGCCGGCGTCGATGTCGACGGCGACGATCCGGTCATGTCGCACGTCGGCGAACGTGGACCCCAGCGCCTCCACCACCGCGGTCTTGCCGACGCCACCTTTGAGGTTGAGGACGGCGATGGGAAATGCGCTGCCCACCGCCGCGCGAATGCGGTTGCGTAGGTCCTCTTCGTACTGTGAGTCTCTGCCGGGGCCCAGATCGATGCCGATCACGCGATGGACCACCTCGCGCCAGTTGAACCTCGCGGAACCCTCCCGCGCCTGCTGGTCCAGGCCGTCCAGTGCTGTCCCGCCCGGCAGTCGCGCCGGCGGCGGCGCAGGGGCTCGCACGGCCCGGGCGGGCGCAGCTGGCGGCGGGGGCGGCGGCGGCTTGAACGGCGGACGACGAATGGACGGATCCGAGCGATGGGGCTGTGGCACCGTGGCGGCTGCCGGATCGGTGTCGACGCGCCGAGGTGGCTGCGGCGGAATGACCGGCGGGCCCGGTGGCCCCGCCGACGCCGCGGGATGTTGAACGACTCCGCGAACCGAACCGCGGTTGCTCACCCTCCCGGTATAACCGCTGGGGACCAGTCCGGAAACCACGAATTTGCGCCGACCGGTTCTAAGCTGGTCAATCGCCGGGCAAATTCAGGTCGCCGTCACCCGCCGTTTGCCGTATTTAGGGCGAAATCATCCGAAGAAGGCCGCGGCGTCGTCGTAGCGACTCTCGGGCACCAGCTTGAGCTGGCGCACGGCGTCGGCCAGCGCCACGCGGCCGATGTCCTGCCCACGCAGGGACACCATCTGGCCGTATTCGCCCGCGTGCGCGGCGTCGGCGGCGTTGACGCCGAACCTGGTGGCCAACACCCGGTCGTAGGCCGTGGGCGTCCCGCCCCGCTGGACATGGCCCAGCACGGTCACCCGGACATCCTTGTTGATCCGCTTCTCCACTTCGGCGCCCAGCTGGGCCGCGACGCCGGTGAACTTCTCGTGGCCGAACTCGTCAATCCCGCCTTCGCGCAACGAGATCGAACCCGGGACGGGTTTCGCGCCCTCCGCGACAACGCAGATGAAGTGCGAATCCCCGCGCTGGAAGCGGCGTTTGACCAGCCGGCACACTTCTTCGACGTCGAAGGGCTGTTCGGGAATCAGCGTCATGTGCGCACCGGAAGCCAGCCCGGCGTTCAGCGCGATCCAGCCGGCGTGCCTGCCCATCACCTCCACCAGCATCACCCGCTGATGGGATTCGGCGGTGCTGTGCAGGCGGTCGATGGCCTCGGTGGCCACCGTCAACGCGGTGTCGTGGCCGAAAGTAACGTCGGTGCAATCGATGTCGTTGTCGATGGTCTTCGGCACCCCGACGACGGGAACGTTCTCCTCGGACAGCCAATGCGCGGCCGTCAAGGTGCCTTCGCCGCCGATCGGGATGAGGACGTCGATGCCGTTGTCGTCCAATGTCTGCTTGATCTGGTCGAGCCCGGCCCGCAATTTGTCGGGATGCACCCGGGCGGTCCCCAGCATGGTGCCGCCCTTGGCCAACAGCCGGTCATTGCGATCGTCGTTCTGCAGTTGGATGCGCCGGTTTTCCAGCAACCCGCGCCACCCGTCCTGGAAGCCGACGACCGACGAGCCGTACCGGGCATCGCAGGTGCGCACCACCGCCCGAATGACGGCATTCAGCCCCGGGCAGTCGCCGCCTCCGGTGAGAACTCCGATCCGCATGCCCTTATCTTGCCCTGCCCGCCACTCGCACGGCGACGAAAGGTCAGATGGCGGATGGCAGCGGGCCGCGGGCGGCCTCGTAGGCGGCGCCCACCCGGTACAGCCGGTCGTCGGCCAGCGCCGGCGCCATGATCTGCAGCCCGACGGGCAGCCCGTCGTCGGGCGACAAGCCCGACGGCACCGACATGCCGCAGTGGCCGGCCAGGTTCAACGGCAGCGTGCACAGGTCGAACAGGTACATCGCCAGCGGGTCGTCGACCTTCTCGCCGAGCGCGAAAGCGGTAGTCGGGGTCGCGGGCGACACGACCACGTCGACGGACTCGTACGCCCTGTCGAGGTCGCGGGCGATCAGGGTGCGTACCTTCTGCGCCTGGTTGTAATAGGCGTCGTAGTAACCGGCCGACAGCGCGTAGGTGCCGATCATGATGCGTCGCTTGACTTCCGGCCCGAAACCGGCGGCCCGGGTCAGCGCCATCACTTCCTCGGCGCTGTGCGTCCCGTCGTCACCGACGCGCAGCCCGTAGCGCATCGCGTCGAAGCGGGCCAGGTTGCTCGACACCTCCGACGGCAAGATCAGGTAGTAGGCGGCCAGCGCGTATTCGAAGTGCGGGCAGTCGACTTCGCTCACCTCGGCACCCAGTTCGTTCAGCCGGCCGACCGCAGCCTCGAACGAGGCCAGCACTCCCGGCTGGTAGCCGTCGCCGCGAAGCTGCTTCACGACCCCGACGCGCACGCCCTTGAGGTCACCGGCCGCGCCCGCCTTGGCTCCCCCGACGACATCGGGCACCGCCGCGTCGACGGACGTGGAATCGCGGGGGTCGTGCCCGGCGATCACCTGGTGCAGCAGCGCGGTGTCCAACACCGTGCGCGCGCACGGGCCGCCCTGATCCAACGACGACGCGCACGCCACCAGCCCGTAGCGCGACACGGTGCCGTAGGTCGGTTTGACACCGACCGTCGCCGTCAGCGCCGCCGGCTGCCGAATCGAGCCCCCGGTGTCGGATCCGATGGCCAGCGGTGCCTGGAATGCGGCCAGCGCCGCCGCGCTGCCCCCGCCGGACCCGCCAGGAACCCGGTCGAGGTTCCACGGGTTACGGGTGGGCCCGTAGGCGGAGTTCTCCGTCGACGAGCCCATCGCGAATTCATCCATGTTGGTCTTGCCGAGGATCGGGATGCCCGCGGCACGTAACCGCATGGTGACGGTGGCGTCATAGGGCGAACGCCAGCCTTCGAGGATCTTGGAGCCGCAGGTGGTGGGCATGTCGACGGTGGTGAAGACGTCCTTGAGCGCCAGCGGCACCCCGGCCAGCGGCGACGGCAGCCGCTCCCCCGCCGCGACCGCCTCGTCGACGACGGCTGCCGCGCCGAGCGCCTCGTCGGCGGCCACGTGCAGAAATGCGTGATACCGGTCGTCGGTCGCGGCGATCTGGTCCAGGCACGCCTGGGTGACCTCGACCGACGAGAGTTCCTTGGCGGCGATCCGGGCGGCCAGGGTCGCGGCGTCGGCGCGGATGACGTCGTTCACTCGCTGTCTCCCAGGATTTGCGGCACGGCGAAGCGGCCGTCGGCGGCCTCGGGCGCCTCGGCCAGCGCCTCCCGCTGGGTCAGGCACGGGGCCGGCTCGTCCGGACGGGTGACGTTGACGTCCTTGAGCGGGTTACCGGTCGCTTCGACGCCGGTGACGTCGACCGCCTGCACCTGGCTGACGTGGGTCAGGATGGCATCGAGCTGTCCGGCGAAGCTGTCGAGCTCGCCATCGGTCAGCGCCAGCCGGGACAGCCGGGCCAGGTGCGCCACCTCGTCGCGGGAGATCTGAGACACGACAGGAAAGCCTAGCCGCGAGCATGCGGCCGGGTTCAGGCCCGTTGGCTCTGCGCGAAATGCAGTCCCCGCATCGCTGTGTAACAGTGTTGGCCGTGCCGTCGTATCTGTTGCGCATCGAGCTGGTCGACCGCCCGGGCAGCCTGGGCTCGCTGGCCGTGGCGCTCGGTTCGGTGGGCGCCGACATCTTGTCGCTCGACGTGGTCGAGCGCAGCTCGGGGTATGCGATCGACGACCTGGTGATCGAGCTCCCGCTGGGGGCGATGCCGGACACGCTGATCACCGCCGCGGAGTCGCTTTCGGGCGTCCGGGTGGACAGCGTGCGCCCGCACACCGGGCTGTTGGAAGCGCATCGCGAGCTGGAACTGCTCGACCACGTCGCCGCGGCGGGCGACAAGGTCTCGCGGCTGCAGGTGCTGGCCAACGAGGCGCCCAGGGTGCTGCGCGTCAGCTGGTGCACCGTGCTGCGCAGCGCGGGCGGTGAGCTGCAGCGCCTGGCCTCCAGCCCGGGTACGCCGGAGACGCGGGCGGATTCCGCCCCGTGGCTGCCCATCGAACGGGCCGCGACGCTGGACAGCGCCGGCGAGTGGGTGCCGCAGTCGTGGCGCGACATGGACACCACCATGGTCGCCGCCCCGCTGGGCGACCCGCACACGGCGGTGGTGCTGGGCCGCCCGGGCCCGGAATTCCGGCCATCGGAAGTGGCTCGCCTGGGCTATCTGGCCGGAATCGTCGCCACCATGCTGCGCTGAGCCCAGGCTAGGCGGGCACCGGGTCCAGCAGGCTGTTGTAGATGGCGATGATCTTCTCGGTTTGCACGGATTGGCGGCCGCTGTCCCGGTGTTCGGTGGCGACGCCGGACATTTCCCGCAGCCGGTCGCGGTCCGAGGCGAGCGCACGAATCGCCGCCGCCAGTGCGGACGGGGACGGGTCGGCCGCCAGGATGCCCCCGCCTTCGGGAACGGTTTCGCTCAGCGCCGGGTCGCAGTAGATGACGGGCGACGACATGGCCACCGCTTCGAGCAGGACGAGGCCCTGGGTGTCGAAATCATAGGAGGTGAACAGCAGCGCGTCGCTCGACCCCATCGCGACCAGGCAGGCTTCGCGGTCGACGCGACCGTGCAGGCGGACGCGGTGAGCGAGTCCGGCCGAGTGGATGAGTTTCCGCATCGACGCCTCGAGGTGTCCCTGCCCATAGATGTCGAGTGTGCAGTCGTCGACCTGGGCGACGGCCTCGATCGCTTCGAGAGCCCGCTTCTCCGAGGACAGGCGCCCGCACCAGACGAGGCGGAGCGGCTCGTCGTCCGACAAGGCGGCGACCACGGACGTCCTGGCCCGGTCGACCACGTCGTCGTCAAAGCCGTTGGAAATCGCCGATATTGGACGCGTTACCCCGCGCCTGGCCAGCGACTGCGCGAAATGCCGGGTCGGCGTGATCTGATGATCCACGGCTTGCGCGTTCGCCACCATGAACCGCCACGCCAGTCGCGAAGCCACGCTTTCCTTTTCGGGGGTCAGGTGGAATTCCTGTGCGAGGTACCGCTTCTGCACCTGGCTGACCAGAATCGCCAGGAACAGCGGAGCCGGGGTGGCTTGCTCGAAATACGTGTCGTAGCGGGTGTGTTTGGTCTGGACCACCGGAATACCGTGCCGCCGAGCGGCTTCCACGCCGGCTATCGCCACACCCAGGTCACCCTGGGTGTGCACGATATCGATGGGCCCGCGGTCGGCGAACGCCTCGTCGATGATCGCGCGATTCGCCTTGGACGGCCAGACCAGAACATAGTCCTCGTGCCGGCCCAATTTGCGCATGATCGGGTCGATGACGGGCACCGGCTTCAATTCGACGACGCAGGGGTCGGGGTCGGCCGCGCCGGGCATGGGCGCCGTGAAGACCGTGACCCGGTGCCCACACTGTTCGAGCGCACGACGCTGAGTGGCCACCGAAACTTGCGTCCCCCCGAGGCCGTCGGGGTGAAGATCGGTGAAAAGTGCGACATGCATCGAAAAACCTCGCGAAGAGTTGAGCCGGGTGACGGTTGCCCATCGGATTGGTCGGCAACCACGATCGCCCCGCCCGCTCTGCCACGAGGGAGACCAAGCGGTCGTCGGACGCATCCTACTGACCAACCCGGCCGCGCCCACAGGGTGTGGGCACCGGGACGGCCGCGACCGCGCTAAATCAGCGCACCTGCGAGTTCGATCCCGCCAGCACCGCATGGTCGTCGTCGTCCCACAGCAGCAGCTGTCGGACCGCCGGCCGCGGACCATAGGGCCGCAACATCGTGCTTGCCGGGCGCGGGCGCACCCGCTGCGGCCACCAGAACCACCGCCCGAGGATTTTCGCGACGGAGGGCGTCATGAATGAGCGCACGATCAGCGTGTCGAACAGCAAGCCGAGACCGATCGTCGTGCCGATCTGACCGAGAACCTGGAAACCGCTGAACACGAACGCACACATGGTGACGGCGAAGACGATGCCCGCCGAGGTGACCACCGATCCGGAGCCCGCCATCGCCCGAATGATGCCGGTGTTCAGGCCGGCATGAATTTCTTCCTTGAACCGCGAGATCAACAACAGGTTGTAGTCGGATCCGACCGCCAGCAGCAGGATCACGGCAAGCGCGAGCACGACCCAATACAACTGGATGCCGAACAGGTACTGCCACACCAGAACCGACAACCCGAACGAGGCACCCAGCGACAGCGCGACGGTGCCCACGATGACAAGCGCCGCGATCAGGCTGCGCGTGATGATCATCATGATCAGCAGGATGAGACTCAGCGCGGCAAACGCCACGATCATCAGGTCGTACTTGGCGCCGTCCTGGATGTCCTTGTATGTCGAGGCGGTCCCACCGAGATAGATTCCCGCGCCCGCCATCGGCGTGCCCTTCAGGGCCTCGCGCGCGGCCTTGGCCATCGGATCGATGTGCGAAATGCCCTCGGGCGTCGCGGGATCACCTTCATGCGTGACGATCATGCGCGCGGCCTTGCCGTCGGGCGACAGGAACAGCTTCAGCCCGCGCTTGAAGTCGGGGTTGTTGAAAACATCGGGCGGCAGGTAGAAGGTGTCGTCGTTCTTGGCGGCGTCGAACGCCCGCCCCAACGCCGTCGCATTGTCGATCGCGGCCGCGGTCTGCGCGTAAATGCCGGACAGCGTGGCGTAATTGGCCAGCGTCAGATCGCGATTGGTCTGCTGGCTGTCAATCTGGGGAGGTATGAGCGCCACCAGTTTCGGCTGCAGCGCGTCGAGCTTGTCGAGCGAGGCCGTGAGGCCTTCGAACTTTTCCGTGAGTTGGTCAATGCCGTCGAGCGCGTCGAAGAGTGATCGGAAAGCGAAGCACGCGGGAATGTCGAAGCAATGCCGTTCCCAGTAGAAGTAACTCCGGATCGGCCGGAAGAAATCGTCGAAGTTGGCGATCTTGTCGCGCAGATCCTGAATGGTGCCGAGAGTGTCGTGGAAGCTTTGGGTCTCGTCGTGGGTGGTGTTGGCGAGCTGCTGCTGCAATTCGTACTGCTGCCTGAGGATGTTGATCGTTTTGTTCAGTTCGTTGGCCTGCTTGAGGGCATCCTCGGCCCGATCCCGTTGATAGGTCAGGTTTTCCTGCTGCGCCGCGCTGGAATTGCTGACCACGAACGCCAGCGAGCTGTGCACCAGCGGGGTGCCCAGCGGACGGGTGATGGTCTGCACCTGCGCGACGCCGGGGACGTGAAATACCGCCTTGGCCACCTTGTCCAGGATGAGCATGCTCTCCGGGTTACGCATGTCGTGATCGGTTTCGACCATGAGCAATTCGGGCTCCAGCCGGGCCCGCGAGAAATGCTTCTCGGCGGCCGTGTAGCCGACGTTGGCCGGTGCGCTGGCAGGCATGTAGGGACGAGTGTCATAACTGGTCTTGTATCCGGGCAAGGCGATCAGCCCCACCAGGGCCAGCGCGCAGGCCGCGGCGAGAACGGCACCGGGCCAACGGACGATGGCGGTGCCGATCCGTCGCCAGCCGCGGGTTCTGACCGCCCGCTTGGGGTCGAAGATGCCCACCCTGGCGCCCAGGGTGAGGATCGCGGGCCCCAGGGTGAGCGCGGCGCAGAGTGCGACCAGGATGCCAAGCGCGGCCGGAATACCCAAACTCTGGAAGTAGGGCAGCCGGGTGAAGCTCAGACAGGCGACCGCGCCGGCCACGGTCAGCCCGGAACCCAGCACGATATGGGTCGTGCCGTGATACATGGTGTAGAAAGCCTTTTCGCGGTCTTCACCGGTTCCGCGCGCTTCCTGGTAGCGGCCCACGAAAAATATCGCGTAGTCGGTGCCCGCGGCAATCACCAAGAGCGTCAACAGATTCGTCGCATAGGTCGACAGCCCGATGACGCCCGCGTTCCCCAGGAAGGCGACCAGTCCCCGCGCCGCCGACATCT
Source organism: Mycobacterium sp. E2238 (assembly GCF_001672665.1). Taxonomy (NCBI): domain Bacteria; kingdom Bacillati; phylum Actinomycetota; class Actinomycetes; order Mycobacteriales; family Mycobacteriaceae; genus Mycobacterium; species Mycobacterium sp. E2238. Next base: position 18,485 of record NZ_LZKF01000185.1, read on the forward strand.
CGATCAGGACCGTGGCGAGCACCAGCAGCGTGGTGAGCACCGAACGGTAGACGAAGAACAGCATCAGGGCGATCACGCCGATGGTGATCGCCGTGACCTTGGCCGTTCCCTTGCTGCCGACGTCGAACTGGTCGGAGATCAGGGGCGCCGCGCCGGTCACGTACGTCTTGACGCCGGGCGGCGGCTTCATGCGATCGACGATGTCCCGCAGCGCCCCGACGCCCTCGTTCGCCAGCGCCGAGCCCTGATTACCGGCGAGGTTCACCTGAACGTAAGCGGCCTTGCCGTCGCTGCTCTGCGACCCCGCCGCGGTCAAGGTGTCGCCCCAGTAGTCCTGGACATGCTCGACGTGCTTTTTGTCCTGCTCGAGCCGGCGGACCATCTCGTCGTAGAAACGGTGCGCGTCCGCGCCGAGCGGCTTGTCGCCTTCCAGCACGATCATGGCCGAGCTGTCGGTGTCGAACTCGTGAAACTTTTCACCGATGCGCTTGATGGCCTTGAGCGACGGGGCGTCGGGCGAGTTCAGCGCCACATTGTGCGTCTTGCCAACCTCTTCCAACTGCGGCACCGCGATGTTGGTGATGGCGGCCAGCGCCACCCAGAACAGCAGGATGGGCAATGCGAGGCGACGGATGGTGCGCGGGATGCGGGCCTGCGGCTGTTCGTGGTTGCTCATCGGGAATTCATCCAGACTTGTCGAGGCAGAAGGTGTACGCGTCGGCTTTGTCAACGGTGCGTTGGTCTTTCACTTCCCCGTTGACGGTGATGCGGCAGCCGAGGCTGTCCCCGTTGCCCTGCGCGACGACGTTGCCGATGACCGCGGGCTCCGTGGTGGTGATCGTGAACGACCACGGCAACGGGGCGTCCTTCACTTGCTGCGGCTGGGCGTTGACATCGAGGTAGTTGATGGTCGCGGTTGCGCCGGGCCTGCCGAAGACCTCGAGCACCACCTGCTTGGGGTTGAACGGGACGATCTCGTTGGCCAGATTGCTGTCGGCCGAGGCGCTGCTCTGGGAGCCGAAGATTCCGTGCAAGCGATAGATGGCGAAGCCCGCGAGCACGACGACCAGCACCGCAACCATCACCATCCACCCGCGCCTGACGAGGGCGACCAACGAAATCCCCTTCACCCGTTCACCTTTCGATCATCGGGCGACACCATCACCCCCGAACCGACGGCTTACAACCGGCGGGACGGGCGTGATCGACAGGTATGACAGTACGGTACGGGACCGTACTGTACAAGAGACGCGAGCGTACACATTCCGTCTCGGCGGATTAACCCGGCGTTACGCGGTGGTTCTGGTCAGACCCGGGATGAGGAACCCGTCGACGAGCGCCTGCACGGTGCGGCGGGTGGGCGGCCGGCCGGGGATGATGGACCGGAAGATGAGGTACCCCGGCAACAGGTCCCAGAGTTCGTCGGTGATCACGTCCTCGCTGATCTCACCGCGGTCGACGGCCTGGTGCAGCACATGCTGAATCAGCGCCTTGCGCTGCTTGAGGAATTGCTCCTGCAAAGCGTCGTTGAGCGCCGGGTGCCGCGACACCTCGACCATCACCGCGCGAATGGTGCTGGCGTGCTCGGTGCCGTGCTGACCGCAGGTCTCCCCCAGACTCAACAGATCGCCTCGCAACGTGCCGGTGTTCGGCGGAAGCGCGACCTGGCGAACGCCTTCGGTGAAGGCGGCCAGGACCAATTCGGCCTTCGAAGGCCACCGCCGGTACACGGTGGCCTTGCTGGCGTGGGCGGCACCGGCCACGGCCTCAACGGTCAGCTGGTCGTAGCCGTGTTCCTGCAATAGCCGCAGGGTCACCGCCAATATCTCGGCCTCGCGGGGTGACCACGGCGATGCCTGCGTGCACTCCTCGACCGTCTGCGTCATAGCGCCCACGATAGGACCGCTACGGCGATGCGGGCCACTTTATGACCGGAATCGCCCTAGCGACCGCCTCAACGGCCTAGTCCCCCGGTGTTACCGGCGGACCCTCGGCCAACAGCTTCCGGAAGCCGTCCTCGTCGAGGACCGGCACACCCAGCTCGATCGCCTTGTCGTACTTGGATCCCGGTGCGTCCCCGGCGACGACGAAGTCGGTCTTCTTTGAGACCGAACCGGCGGCCTTTCCCCCGCGGGCGATGATCGCCTCCTTGGCGTCATCGCGCGAAAAGCCGGCCAGCGAACCGGTGACGACAATCGTCAGCCCTTCCAGGGTGCGGGGCACGCTGGCGTCGCGCTCGTCGGCCATCCGCACCCCCGCGTCGCGCCACTTGTCGACGATCGCGCGGTGCCAGTCGACGGTGAACCACTCGGTGAGCGCGGCGGCGATCGTCGGTCCGACACCCTCGACCGCCGCCAATTGCTCAGTCGAGGCCGACATGATCGCGTCCAGGCTGCCGAATTCGGTGGCCAGTGCCCGCGCCGCGGTCGGACCGACATGCCGGATCGACAGCGCCACCAGGACCCGCCACAGCGCCACCGTTTTCGCCTTGTCCAAGTTGTCGAGCAACCGCCTGCCGTTGGCGGACAACGCGCCGGCCTTGGTCCGGAAAAGCTCGGTGCGCAACAGGTCTTCCTCGGTGAGGGTGAACAGGTCGCCCTCGTCGGCGATCGCCCCGGCCTTCAGCAGCGCGATGGCCGCCTCATAGCCCAGCCCCTCGATGTCGAGCGCTCCGCGGCCGGCGACGTGGAAGACGCGCTCTCGCAGCTGCGCCGGGCAGGACCGCGCATTGGGGCACCGGATGTCGGCGTCGCCCTCCTTGGCGGGGGCCAGCGTCGTTCCACATTCGGGACACGTTGTGGGCATGACGAATTCGCGCTCGGACCCGTCCCGGAGGTCGACGACGGGGCCGAGCACCTCCGGGATCACATCCCCCGCTTTGCGGATCATCACCGTGTCGCCGATCAGCACTCCCTTGCGCTTTACCTCGGCGGCGTTGTGCAGCGTGGCCAGCCCCACGGTCGATCCGGCCACCTTCACCGGCGTCATGAACGCGAAAGGCGTGACGCGGCCGGTGCGTCCGACGTTCACCCGGATGTCGAGCAGCTTGGTCTGCGCTTCCTGGGGCGGATACTTATACGCGACCGCCCAGCGCGGCGCCCGCGACGTCGTTCCCAGCCGGCGCTGCAGCGCAAAATCATCGACTTTGACCACCACGCCATCGATTTCGTGGTCGATGTCATAGCGGTGCTCACCCCAGTACCCGATCCGCTCCTCCACGGCGGCAAGGCCACGCACGCGCGCGGTCTCTTCGGCCACCGGCAGGCCCCAGGCTTTCAGCGCGGTGTACGCCTCGTGCAACGTCTTGGGCGCGAACCCGTCGGTGCGGCCGATGCCGTGACAGATCATTCGCAGCTTGCGCCGGGCTGTGACCGCCGGGTTCTTCTGGCGCAGCGAGCCGGCCGCGCTGTTACGCGGATTGGCGAAGGGCGCCTTGCCGTCCTCGACCAGGCTCGCGTTGAGCGCCTCGAAATCGGCGAGCATGAAGAAGACCTCGCCACGCACCTCGAGGACGGCGGGAATCGGCAAATCCCCACCGGCAGTGAGCCGCTCGGGCACGTCGTCGATGGTGCGCGCATTGAGCGTCACGTCCTCGCCGACCCGGCCGTCGCCGCGCGTGGCGGCCCGTTCCAGCCGGCCGTGGCGGTACACCAACGACAACGCCACCCCGTCGATCTTGAGTTCGCACAAGTAGTGCGGCTCACGTCCGATCTCGTTCTCGACGCGGTTGCTCCACGCGACCAGCTCGTCGCGGTCGAACACGTCGTCGAGGCTCAACATTCGCTCGAGGTGCTCGGCCTCGGTGAAGTCGGTGGCAAAACCGGCCCCGCCGACCAGCTGCGTCGGCGAATCCGGAACCCGCAGCTCCGGGTAACGGTCCTCCAGCGCGACAAGGTCGTTGAACATCTTGTCGAATTCGGCGTCGGAGACGATCGGCGCGTCCTTGATGTAGTAGCGGAACTGGTGTTCGCGGACTTCATCGGCGAGTTCCTGCCACTGCCGCCGGACCTCGGGCGCCACCGAATCAGCTTCTGGTGAGCTCACCCTCGCAGGCTATCCGAGAACTCCGACACTCCCGACTCAGTCCTCGACGTATGCCCGCAGCCGGTCCACCGCCGCATCCCACCGGCGCGACAACGCGGTGAGGTAGTCACTGGCCTGGGCCAGGGGGGCCGTCCGCACCGTCCAGACGCGCTCGCGACCCCGCTTGCTGCTGGTCACCAAACCCGCCGACTCCAGCAGCTGCAGGTGCTTGCTGGCGGCCTGCCGGGTGACCGGAATGGCGCCGGTGAGCTGCGATGTCGAGCTCGGGCCCAGATCGCACAGCCGCACGATGATGCGCAGCCGGTTCGGATCACCGAGGGCGTCGAAGAGCGGCGCGCCCACGGCGGCGCGCCCGCTCATTCGCGGACTTCTTCCACATACCTGCGCACCAGGCCCGCCTGCATAGCCCACCCCTCGGCGTTGGCCTCGAACGAGGACGGGCGGCGCGCTTCGGGAATGTCCTCGAATCCGGATTCGGTGATGGTGAGCAGCACGCCATCGGGTGCCTCCGCCAAGGTGAACTCGACCAGCGTGGTCGGCTCTCGCCCGTAATCGACGTCGGGGTCGACGGCGAAGGGGTGCCAGCGATAGGCGAACCGCCGTTGCGGCTCGACCGCGACGATGTGCCAGGTGCTTTTCACCCCCGCGTGCGGCTCCTGCCGCTTGGCGACCTCGTCGTCGACCGTGGTCGGGCTGATCACCGCGGCGACCGACGTCCCGGCGACGAACGGCCCGTCGAAGCGGACGCCGAACCAGCGGCCGAATTCGTCGGCGTCGCTGATGGCCCGCCATACCCGCTCCAACGGTGCGCGCAGCAGCACGCTCTTCTCGATCCTCATACGCAACCTCCTGGTTGCCTATGAGTCCAGCACGCCATCGCCAAAAGCGCAACTTTCTGGTTGCGTTTCAGATGGCGTCGGGATCCTCGGCGAAAGCCTCGGCCGCCTGGCGGGCCAGCCCGATCGCCAGGCGGGCCCACTCGGGCGTCGCACCGGCCAGGCCACACGCCGGCGTTACGCCGATGCGGTCGCGCAGCGCCGAGCGAGCGAAGCCGAGCCGATCCGTCACCGCGACCAGCGCGGTGGCCACCTCTTCGGCCGACGGCCGCCGCGGCGGTGCGCTGGCGGCGATTACTCCCAGCATGACCGTGCGGCCCGATTCGACGAACCCGGCGATACCGTCGAGATCCGCCGCGACCAACGTGTCGGCGTCCACCGAGACCGCATCAAAGCTGCTGTCCTGCAACATCTTCCACGGCAGCTCCGGGGCGCAACTGTGCAACAGCACCTCGCCTCCGACGGTGGCGACACAGGTGTCGAGCAGGGCGACGGCCACCGCTTCGTCGAGCGGCGCCACCGGGCTCAGTGCCGTCACACCGCCCAGCCGCCCGCCCAATGCCCTGGGCAGCGACGGCTCGTCGAACTGCACCACCACCGGCGTTTCAAGGCGGCGGGCCAGCGCCGCGCGGTGGCCGGCGACACCTTCGGCCAACGACGCCGCCAGATCGCGCACGGCGCCGGGGTCGGTGATCGCCCGGTGGCCGTTGGCCAGCTCGAGCTCGGCGGCCAGCGTGATCGGCCCGGGAGCCTGCACCTTGAGCACGCGGTCGCCGCCACCCAGGCCGGCCACCTCCCAGGCCTCTTCCAGCGCGTCCATGTCCTCGTCGAGGAGGCTGACGGCGCGGCGGGTGACGGCGCCGGGCCGGGAGGCAACTCGATAGCCGCGCGGCACGATGTCGATGGCCACATCGATCAGCAGCGCGCCGGCCCGGCCGAGCATGTCGGCGCCCACTCCGCGGGCGGGCAGCTCGACGATGTGGGGCAGCCCGCCGGCCAGCTCACCGACGACGACCTCGGCGGCCTCCCGGGGCTTGATCCCGGGCCACGACCCGATGCCGCTGCCGCTCGCGAAAACACTCACCCGCCCAACCGTATTCGACGTCACCGCGGACGCCCGTGACCAGGGGTGTCTGCCGCGCGTCCGCACGGGTAGGTTCGACGCCAGAAGGGTGCGAAACGTGTCGAGGATGGCGAGATTGGCACGGCCGCTGCTGTGGTGCGGGGCGGTGGTGCTGGCTGCCGCGTGCACCCGGGTGGTGGACGGCGCGGCGGTGGCCGGATACGGTGCCCCGCGCGGCGCCGTGCAGGGGGTCAACGTGGACACGGTCCTGCTGGACCAGTCGCGGATGCGCGCGATCACCGGCGCCGGCGAGCACCTCACGATCATCCCCTCGATGGACGGCACCAGCCTGGTTGACATCGACGCACTCGCCGACACCACGCCGCGCGAATGCCGATTCATCTACGCCGAGACGGCGACGTTCGGGCCCGAGGTCGAAGAGTTCCACAAGACGACCTTCCAGGACCCGCCCGACGGCGCGCTGATCTCAGAAGGGGCGGCGGCCTACCGGGACGTCGACACCGCACGTCGCGCGTTCGGCGCGTTGGTGACCACGGTCGGGGACTGCGCGAACGGCTCGTCCGGCCAGCAATACGTCGGCGACTGGAAGGCCGACGCCGGTTCGCTGCACCTGCGGCCCGGTGGCTGCGGCCGCGACTATCGGCAGCGTTCGGTGGCCATTCTGGAGGTCACGTTCTGCGGCTTTGCGCAATCGGTGTCCGACATCGTGATGACGAACATCGCCGCGAACGTGCCGAACTAGCCCGCGGTGGCGGCGATGGTGGCGCTGCCAAGCACTTCGTCACCGTCCGGGTCGGGACGGTAGAGCACCAGCGTCTGACCACACGCGACGCCGCGCAGCGCGGCGCGCAACCGCACGACCAGCTCGTCGTGCACCAATTCCGCTACGGCACCGACAGTTTCACCGTGAGCCCGCACCTGCACCACGCACTCGACGGGACCGGACGGCGGTCGGCCAGCGGTGAAGACCGGCTCGCGCCCCCGCAACTCGCGCACGTCGAGGTCGGCCGCCTCCCCCACCCGCACGGTCGCGGTGTCGGCGTCGATGGCCGTCACATAGCGTGGGCGGCCGTCGGGCCCCGGCCCCGCGATGCCCAGGCCTTTGCGCTGGCCGATGGTGAAGCCGTGCACTCCGTCGTGCTCCGCGAGGACCGCGCCGTCGGCGCCGACGACGGTGCCACGGCGGACCGCGATGCGCTCGCCCAGGAATGCCCGGGTGTTCCCAGACGGGATGAAGCAGATGTCGTGGCTGTCCGGCTTTTCGGCGACCGCGAGGCCGCGCCGGGCGGCTTCGGCGCGGATCTGCGCCTTCGGGGTGTCGCCGATCGGAAACGTGGCGTGGCGGAGCTGGTCGGCGGTCAGCACGGCCAGCACGTAGGACTGGTCCTTGTCGCCATCGACCGCGCGGCGCAGCCGCCCGCCGGAAAGCCTGGCGTAGTGGCCGGTGGCCACCGTGTCGAAGCCCAGCGCAAGGGCTTTCGCCGACAGCGCCGAGAATTTGATTCGCTGGTTGCACCGCACGCAGGGGTTGGGCGTTTCGCCGCGCGCGTACGACGACACGAAGTCGTCGATCACGTCCGCCTGGAACCTCTCGGCGAAATCCCATACGTAGAAAGGGATTCCGAGAACATCAGCGACGCGACTCGCGTCCGAGGCGTCCTCTTTGGAACAGCACCCCCGCGAGCCGGTGCGCAACGTGCCGGGCGCGGTCGACAGCGCCAGGTGCACGCCGACCACGTCATGCCCGGCGTCGACCATGCGGGCAGCGGCGACCGACGAGTCGACGCCACCACTCATCGCGGCAAGGACCCTCACTTAGGGAGCTCCCGCGGCGGCCAGGGCGGCACGGCGGGCGCGGTCCACCGCCGCGGGCAGCACCTGTAACGCCGCGTCGACGTCATCGTCAACGCTGGTGTGCCCCAAAGACATTCGTAGGGAACCGCGGGCGCTCGCCGGGTCGGCCCCCATCGCGAGCAACACATGCGACGGCTGCGCGACACCGGCGGTGCACGCAGATCCGGTCGAACACTCGATTCCGTTGGCGTCCAACAGCATCAACAGCGAGTCACCTTCACAACCGCGGAAGGTGAAGTGCGCGTTGCCCGGCAACCGCTGGGGGTACCTCCCGCTTGCGGGGGACGGGTCGCGGGCACCGTTGAGGCTGACGTCCTCGATGCCGGTCAGCACCCCGTCGATCAGGCGATCACGCAACGCCCGCAGCCGCGCGCTGTTGGTCTCGAGGCCGTCCACCGCGATGCGGGCCGCGGTCGCCATGCCGACCGCCCCGGCGACATCGGCGGTGCCGGAGCGAATGTCGCGTTCCTGTCCGCCGCCATGGGCCAGCGGCGCACACGCCACGTCGCGGCGCAGCAGCAACGCCCCCACGCCGGGAGGGCCGCCGAATTTGTGCGCGGCCACGCTCATCGCCGAAAGCCCGCTGGCGGCGAAGGCCACCGGCAGCTGTCCCACCGCCTGAACGGCGTCGCTGTGCATCGGAACCCCGAATTCGGCCGCGACGGTGGCGAGCTCGGCGGCCGGCATGACGGTGCCGACCTCGTTGTTGGCCCACATCACCGATACGAGCGCGACGTCGTCGTGGCTGCGCAGCGCGTCACGCAGCGCCGTCACCGACACCGATCCGTCGGCGGCGGTCGGCAGCCAGGTCACCTCGGCGCCTTCGTGTTCGACGAGCCAGTTCACGGAATCCAGCACGGCGTGGTGTTCCACCTCGCTGGTGATGATGCGCCGACGGCTTGGTTCGGCGTCGCGGCGGGCCCAATAGATGCCCTTAACCGCCAGGTTGTCGCTTTCGGTCCCGCCCGCGGTGAAGATGACCTCGGATGGCCGGGCGCCCAGCCGGTCGGCGATCAGCTCGCGGGATTCCTCGATGCGCCGCCTCGCCGTCCGGCCGCTGGTGTGTAGCGAGGAGGCGTTGCCGACCGTGCCGAGCACCGCCGTCATCGCCTCGACGGCGGCGGGGTGCATCGGCGTGGTAGCCGCGTGATCCAGGTAGACCATGACGCGACCCACGATACCGGCTGGTCGAGGGGCCTCCGGAGGCACTGTTCGGTCGTGGCGATCGCAAGCGCGGCGCAGCCGGGCGCTGCGGGTCGCCACTATTTGGTCAGGAGGCCACCAGCATGGGCCCTTGACCAGCGGGCCGGGGTGCTCCGACGCCCACCACCGACTGGCAGCGGCTCGCCAACGCTCGCCGATCGGCCCCCGGCAGCTGCAGAGATTCGACGTGCACCCGCGCCAGCGTGCGCCGCACGGCGAGCAATCTGCGGATGGACCGCCCCAGTGTCTCGTCGCCGACGAAGGCCGGCACGGTCGAGACGCTGCCGTCGACGTGGTGGTAGGTCAGCCGAAGCGGCTGCACCGGCCGGCCGGCGTCGATCGCCGCCTGGAACATCGCGGGATAGAACGCCCCGCCGTCCCGACCACACCAGGTGGTGCCCTCCGGGAAGCACACGACCGTCTGGCCGTCGTGCAGCCGGCGGGCGACGGTGTTCACCACCGCGGGCAACCGCCGCAGACTGGACCGCTCGATCGGGATGATCTTCAGGATGCGGGCCACCGTCCCCGTGGCGAGCCCGGAGAACATATCGGCCCGGGCGACGAAAGAACCGGGCAACACCGACCCGATGGCGAAGACGTCGAGCCACGACATGTGCGGGCTGACCACCAAGACGCCGCGCAAATTGCGTATCGGGCTGCCGGTCACCGTGATCCGGATTCCGAAACAGCGCAACACCATTCGGCAATAGATGCGCTGCACGCGGGTCCGGCCCGGCAGCGGTATCGCCAGCAGCACCACCCCCGGCGCCAGCAGCAGCGCCAGCATGACCCGGAGCGTCACCCGCAGCGCCACCAGCAGCGGCGGAGACGCGACCACGTCGCCGGCGCTCACGCAACCGGCGTCACACGATGCGCGCGGTAGCCAGGAGTGCCCGGTGCGAGCGGAAGTGTTCATCGGTCGCCGCCTGCCAGCTGCGCGGCGGCCGACACGGAGCGCAGCCGCTTCAGATATCGGGTATCGGCCCGCCGCTTGTCCAGCAGGACGCAGAAATCGCCCACGCCGAAGTCGGGGTCGTGCGCGGGCTCGCCGCACACCTGGGCGCCCAACCGCAGGTACCCGCGCATCAGCGCCGGGACCGACGGCCGTGCCGGGGCCGGGATGTCGTCGAGGGCGGTGCCGTCGACGATCACCGGCCGGTACGGACGCACCCGGTACTGCGCCGGGGCGGCGTGCCGGCTCAGGATGAAGTCGCGGACGCCGCGTAGCTGACGGCCCGGCACGCGGTTTTCCGGGTCGTCGGAATCCCCGCCGATGGGCACCGACACGCAGCCGGTCACGTAGTCGTAGCCGTAGCGATCCAGGTAGGCCAGGATGCCCGCCCACATCAGCAGCACAACGGCGCCGTTGCGGTGACCCTCGCGCACCACTGCGCGTCCCATCTCAACCAGCGACGGCCTGAGCGGGTCGAAAGCACGGATGTCGAATTCCGTCGCGGTGTAGAGCCCTCCGGCCGCGATCGCGCCCGCCGGGGCCAGCATGCGGTAACAACCGACCAGTTCACCGGTGTCGTCGTCGCGGACCAACAGGTGGTCGCAGTGCTCATCGAAGCTGTCGACGTCGCGTCGTTGGTAATCGTTCGCCGGCAGCGCGAAGCCGGGCGTGCTGGTGAAAACGTCGTACCGGAGCCGCTGCGCGGCCTCGATCATGCTGGCGTCGGTGGACAGCAAGAGCGAGTAGCGGGGTCCGGCGGCCGAACCGGCCGCCGGGCTTTCCGGTTTGTCGCTGGGTATGAGGACAGAAGCAATGCTCATGACACACAACGTGGCCGAACCGATGAGCTAGTCGGCATCGGGGCTGTGACATGTCGGTGCACGCCAGATGACGAACTGTGGCGAAAACGGGCGCAAGGAAACAGCTGGTCAACGGCCGGGAAAACAATTGTCGAGCCGGTCGCCGCCGACCGAACGTCAGGAAATCTGCAGTGGCGCGCTCCAGCGCACGCGGGTGCCGCCCCCGGGCGGACTGGTGATCGCGCAATCGCCGCCGAGGTCTCTGGCGCGGCGGGTTATAGCGTCCATGCCGCAGCGGGATTGATGGTCCGGGCGGGTGCCGCTCCCGTCGTCCGTGACCTCGATGAGCAGCTCATCGGTGACGGTGACCTCGACGGCGATGCTGGCGGCGCGGGAGTGCCGCACCGCGTTGCCGAGCGCCTCGCGGATGACGGCTTCGGCGTGTGCGGCGAGTTCGTCGCTCACCGCGGTCATCGTCCCCGCCATGCGCAGCGTGGTTCCCTCGTTGTCGTCGCCGGTGAGGCGCCCGAACGCGTCCTGGACGCGCTCGGAGAAGCTGCGCCGCCGCGCCTGCGGGTGCTGCAGATCGAAGACAGTGCGCCGGATGTCACCGATGACGGCCTGCAACTCGTCGACGGATTCGGTCACCCGCGCCGCGAGTTGCGGTGAGCGGAGGCGGGCGACGACGCCTTGCAGTTCCATGCCGACGGCGAAGACGCGGCTGATGACCTGGTCGTGCAGATCGCGGGCGATGCGCTCGCGGTCGACCAACACGCTGAGATCCCTCGCGTTCCGCCGTTCGGTGGCCAGCGTGAGGGCGATCGCGGCATGATCGGCGAAGTCGCGGACGAGGTCGAGATGCTCTTCGTCGAAGGGGCGCGCTTCGCTGTTGCGGGCCACTACGATCACGCCGAGCGTCTGCTGGTCGGAGCGAAGCGGCATCAAGATCGCGGGTCGCTCGCCGACGTCGGTGAACGCCGGGATCGGGCGGCGGAACGTCTCGGTGAGCAACGGGCGGCCAGACCGGAACACCTCCCCGGTGGTCGATCCCCGGACCGGGACCTCTTGTCCCAGAACCGCATTGGCGTGCAGGCCGACCGCCGCGGACACCACCAGGCGGTCCACCTCATCGCTGGGTAGATCGGGGTCGGCCGGAACGAGGACTATCGCCTGCTCGGCGTCCGTCAGCTCCGCCGCGCGTTCGGCGATCAGTTGCAGCGGCGGCAGGTCCGGCTGTGACTCCGTGAGCAGGGCGGTGCTGATCTCGCGGCTCGCGTCGGTCCACCGGGCGCCGGCGCGGACCCGGTCGAACAGCCGGGCATTGTCGATGGCCACCGACGCCGCCGACGCGAGCGCCCGCACCGTGACCTCGTCGGCCTCGCTGAAGGCGTGCCCGGGCCGATCGTCGGTGACATACAGGCTGCCGAACACCGCGCCGCGAATGATCACGGGCATTCCCAGGAAGGCGCCCATCGGGGGGTGGTGTTCGGGGAATCCGACGGCGGCCGGATGGTCGGACAACTGCGCCAGGCGCAGCGGCTCGGTTCGGTCGCGGAGGGCGCCGAGCACCCCTTTGCCCACCGGTAGGTGCCCGACCAACCCCACCGTGTCGGCATCCATGCCGCTGTGCACGAAGGACGCCAGGGTCCCCTCCGAGCTCCACACCCCGATGGCGCCGTAACGGGCGCCGGTCATGCCTATCGCGGCGGCCAGGATGCGGTGCAATACCGCGTCGAGTTCGAGATCGGAGCCGATCTCGATCGCTACTTGCAGCAGCTGTCCCATCTGCTGACGCTCGGCGACCAGCTCGTCGAGTTGCTCGTGCATCCGGCTCAGATAGTCGGGGCTACGCAGCCCGAAAGCCGATTTACCCTCGTCTACGCGCATCTTCCGACCTTCCCCGACTGATGCCCGGCGGCCGGAGAGCTAAGCCGAAGCCCCCAGCTGAAAATGTTTGCTGTCCTGGCCAATTCACCATGGGGGTGGGGCCTTGCTTCGCCGGTAGAAGCCACTCTAGCAGCCCAAACATCGGAAATCTTGGTGTTGCTACGCGTTACGAATAGCCGTAACATGGCGTTATGGCCGCGCGCCGCTTGCAGTGTTGGGAGTGCGGCACGGCTTTTTACGGCCGTGCCGACGCACGCTATTGCAGTGGGGCCTGCCGACAGAAATCCCACCGCGCCAGCGTGCGACGCCGTGCCGCCGAAGACACCGTGCCGGTACCCGGCCTGGGCGACGCCATTGCGCGGGCGCGAGAAGTCCGCGAGGCGGCCCGCGCCACCCGCGAACGCGCGGAGGCTACGCGCAAAGCATCAGAAGCCGCCGGAGTGCAGTTGAGCGATGATGAGGTCGTCAAGCAACAGCGCCGACTCGGTCGGTCGGCCCCGTGACAGGCGGCGGCATCATGCTCACCGTCGACCGCGTGATCGCGGCGCCGCCGTCGGCGGTGTGGGACCTGTTGGTCGACCTCGACGCGTGGCCGAAGTGGGGCCCGACAATCCGGGGAGCCCGGCTCGACGCACCGCACACCGAACTGGCCCTGGGCGCAACCGGGACGGTCCAGACGTCGCTGCTCGTGCCGGCGCCGTTCGTCGTCACCGACTTCGAGCCGGGGCGCCACTGGGGTTGGAAGGTGGCCGGCGTTCCGGCGACGCGTCACTGGGTGGACCCGATGGGCGACGGGTCGCGCGTGGGCATGGCAGCTCCGTGGTGGGCGGCGCCGTATGTGACGGTGTGCGCAATCGCGTTGCGGCGCATCGACGCAATGCTCACCCAGGCAGACGGCGACCGATAGGCGACTTGGAAATTTGATAGCACCCGCGCTATCGAATTCGGCGACCGGTCAATGCGGCCGTTGACGCGCAGGAGCCCCCGACGCCCGTCGGGGGCTCCTGGGCTAAGCGAATCAGCCCTTGCGTGCCTTGATGGCGTCGGTCAGCTGCGGGGCGACCTTGAACAGGTCGCCCACCACGCCGTAGTCGGCGATCTCGAAGATGGGCGCCTCTTCGTCCTTGTTGACCGCGACGATGGTCTTGGACGTCTGCATGCCCGCGCGGTGCTGGATGGCGCCGGAGATGCCCAGCGCGATGTAGAGCTGCGGCGACACCGTCTTGCCGGTCTGGCCGACCTGGAACTGGCCCGGGTAGTAGCCGGAGTCGACCGCGGCGCGCGACGCGCCGACGGCGCCACCCAGCGAGTCGGCCAGGGCCTCGACCACGCTGAAGTTCTCCGCGCTGCCGACCCCGCGACCACCGGACACCACGATGGTGGCCTCGGTGAGCTCCGGCCGGTCACCGGCGACCGCCGGTTCGCGGGCCGTGATCTTGGTGGCGTTCTCGGCGGGCGCGGGCACCTCGACGGTCACCTGCTCGCCGGCGCCGGCCTGCGGCTCGGCGTCAATGGCGCCACCGCGGACGGTGATCACCGGGGTGTCGCCGTTGGCCTGCGACTCGACGGTGAACGCCCCACCGAAGATGGAGTGGGTTCCCTTGTTGCCTTCCTGGACGCCGACCACGTCGACGAGCAGGCCGGATCCGATCCGGGCGGCGAGCCGGCCCGCGATCTCCTTGCCGTCGGCGTTGGCGGAAAGCAGTACGGCGGCGGGCGCGTTCGACTCGGCCAGCGCGGCCAGCACGTCGACCACGGGCGTGATCAGGTAGTTCTCGGCGTCGTCGGACTCGGCGACGTAGATCTTGGCGGCGCCCGCCTCCTTCAACCCGTCGACCAGCGGCGCGGCCGTTCCGGGCTTGCCGACGACGACGGCGGCCGGATCGCCCAGCGCGCGGGCGGCGGTGATCAGTTCGGAGGTGACTTTCTTCAGTGCGCCTTCGGCGTGCTCAACGAGCACCAAAACTTCAGCCATGGTTTCTTCGCTCTTCTCGTCTGTGGGATGGGTGCTCGTCTAGATGATCTTCTGGCCGACCAGGTACTGGGAGATCTGGTTGCCGCCCTCACCCTCGTCGGTGACCTTCTCACCCGCGGTCTTCGGGGGCTTCGGCGTCGACGACAGCACCGTCGATCCGGCGTTCTCCAGCCCGACCTCGTCGCTTTCGACGCCGATCTCGGCGAGCGTCAGCACGGTGACCTCTTTCTTCTTGGCGGCCATGATGCCCTTGAAGGACGGGAAGCGCGGCTCGTTGATCTTCTCGGTCACACTCACCACGGCGGGCAGCGACGCCTCGAGCGTGAACACGCCGTCGTCGGTCTCGCGTTCGCCGGTGATCTTGCCGCCCTCGATGGACAGCTTGCGCAGATGGGTCAGCTGCGGCAGGCCCAGGTACTCGGCGATGATGGCCGGCACGGCGCCGCCGGAGCCGTCGGTCGACTCGTTACCGGCGATGACGAGCTCGGTGCCCTCGATGGTGCCCAGCGCGCGCGCCAGCGCCCAGGCGGTTTGCACCACGCAGGAACCGCGCATGCCGTCGTCCTTGAGGTGGACGGCCTTGTCGGCGCCCATCGACAGCGCCTTGCGGATCGCCTCGGTGGCGCGTTCGGGGCCCGCGGTCAGCACGGTCACCGAACCCTCGCCGCCCTCCCGCTCGCGGATCTGCAAGGCCTCTTCGACGGCGCGCTCGTTGATCTCGTCCAGCACCGCGTCGGCGGCCTCGCGGTCCAGCGTGTAATCGCCGTCGTTCAGCTTGCGCTCCGACCAGGTGTCTGGGACCTGCTTGATCAGGACCACGATGTTCGTCATGAGTGTGGTTCGTCCTCCTATTGAAGGAGCCTCGCAGCAGTCGACCACGAGACTTTCAGTACGCGTTTAGCAGTGCACGGTCGTGTTACTACTCGGTAACTTTGTGCAGCCTGCATTCACACCATAGCGGGTCGTACTGGGCGTTCTTGCGGCGTGTCTGCCGTCGGCGGCCGGAGGCGCCCGGCTCGCGGTTCGCGAATCCGACACTTCGCGTTAGCCTGCCTATGCGATGAGCGCAACCGTCCCCGACGTCCCCCGACGCAGCCCCGGTGATCCCCCGCCGTCGGCCGACTCCGTGCTGACGCTGACGGGCGAGCGCACCATTCCCGATCTGGACGTCGAAAACTACTGGTTTCGCCGCCACCAGGTGGTTTACCAGCGGCTGGCCGGTCTCTGCGCGGGCCGCGACGTGCTCGAGGCGGGCTGCGGCGAGGGGTACGGCGCCGACCTGATCGCCGGCGTCGCTCGCCGGGTGGTGGCCGTCGATTACGACGAGGCCGCGGTGGCACACGTGCGCGCGCGCTACCCGCGGGTGGAGGTGATGCGGGCGAACCTGGCCGAGCTGCCGCTGCCCGACGCGTCGGTGGATATTGTGGTCAACTTCCAAGTCATCGAGCACCTGTGGGATCAGGCACAATTCGTGAACGAGTGCGCGCGGGTGCTGCGCCACGGCGGGTTGCTGATGGTGTCCACACCCAACCGGATCACCTTCTCCCCCGGTCGCGACACCCCGATCAACCCGTTCCACACCCGCGAACTCAACGCCGACGAGCTGACCGAGTTGCTGGTCGACGCGGGCTTTCGCGACGTATCGGTCAGCGGGTTGTTCCACGGCCCGCGGCTGCAAGAGATGGACGCCCGGCACGGTGGCTCCATCATCGACGCGCAGATCGCATTGGCGTTGGCCAGCGACCCCTGGCCGCCGCAGCTGCGGGCGGACGTCGCCGCGGTGGCGTGCGACGACTTCGAGATACTGGAGAGCGGCCGCGGTGACATCGACGACAGCCTGGATCTGATCGCAATCGCGGTAGCGCCGTGAGTAATTCGCACGACCGGGTGCCCGGCATGTTCACCCTGGTCCTGCACACCCACCTGCCCTGGCTGGCACATCACGGGCGGTGGCCGGTCGGCGAGGAGTGGCTCTACCAATCCTGGGCGGCGGCCTATCTGCCGCTGATGCGGGTGCTGACCACGCTGGCCGACGAGGACCGCCGGGGCTTGGTCACGCTCGGCGTCACTCCCGTGGTCAACGCGCAGCTCGACGACCCGTACTGCCTCGATGGCATGCATCACTGGCTGGCCAACTGGCGGCTGCGGGCGGCCGAGGCCGCCAGCGTGCGGTCCGCACCCCGTTCGAAGTCCGCCGGCTTCTCGTCATGCACGCCGGAAGCGCTGCGCGACTTGGGTATTCGCGAATGCGCCGAGGCGGATCGGGCGCTGGACGAGTTCGCCACTCACTGGCGGCACGGCGGCAGTCCGCTGCTGCGCGGCCTGATCGACGCCGGCACCGTGGAGTTGCTCGGCGGCCCACTGGCCCACCCGTTCCAGCCGCTGCTCGCGCCACGGCTACGCGAGTTCGCCCTGCGCGAAGGGCTGGCCGACCCCCAACAGCGGATGGCGCACCGCCCGAGCGGAATCTGGGCGCCCGAATGCGCCTACGCGCCCGGATTGGAGCAGGACTACGCCGCCGCCGGTGTCACCCATTTCATGGTCGACGGCCCGTCGTTGCACGGCGACACCGCGCTGGGCCGACCGGTCGGTGACACCGACGTGGTCGCGTTCGGTCGCGACCTGCAGGTCAGTTATCGGGTGTGGTCGCCGAAATCGGGCTACCCGGGGCACGCCGCCTACCGCGACTTCCACACCTACGACCACCTCACCGGGCTCAAGCCGGCGCGGGTGACCGGGCGCAACGTGGCGTCGGAGGCCAAGGCGCCCTACGATCCCGCGCGCGCCGACCACGCGGTCGACAGCCATGTCGCCGACTTCGTCGACGTGGTCCGCAACCGGCTGACGAGCGAATCCGAGCGGATCGGGCGGCCCGCCCACGTGGTCGCCGCCTTCGACACCGAACTGTTCGGCCACTGGTGGTACGAGGGCCCGACGTGGCTGCAGCGGGTGCTGCGGGCGCTGCCCGCCGCCGGTGTGCGGGTGGGCACGTTGAACGACGCCATCGCGGACGGATTCGTCGGGGGCCCAGTGGCATTGCCGCCCAGTTCGTGGGGTTCGGGCAAGGACTGGCAGGTGTGGGCCGGCGACAAGGTGGCCGATCTCGTCCAGCTCAACAACGAAGTGGTCGACATGGCGCTGAGCACCGTCGACAAGGCGCTGTCGCAGCGGGCATCCCTGGACGGGCCGCTCCCCCGCGACAACGTGGCCGACCAGATCCTGCGCGAGACCCTGCTCACCGTCTCCAGCGACTGGCCGTTCATGGTGAGTAAGGACTCGGCCGCCGACTACGCGCGGTATCGCGCCCACTTGCACGCCCACGCCACCCGCGAGATCGCGGGGGCGCTGGCGTCCGGCCGGCGGGACACCGCCGGGCGGCTGGCCGACGGATGGAACCGCGCCGACGGACTTTTCGGAGCGCTCGACGCGCGCAGGCTGCCCCGATGAGTGGGGCGCCCGCGTGAAGATCCTGATGGTGTCCTGGGAGTACCCGCCGGTGGTGATCGGCGGGCTCGGCCGGCACGTGCATCACCTGTCCACCGCGCTGGCCGCCGCCGGCCACGAGGTCGTCGTGCTGTCCCGTCAGCCCACGGGCACCGATGCCAGCACGCACCCGTCGTCCGACGAGGTGGTCGACGGCGTCCGGGTGATCGCGGCCGCCCAGGATCCGCACGAATTCTCCTTCGGCGCCGACATGATGGCGTGGACGCTGGCGATGGGCCATTCCATGATCCGCGCCGGGCTATCGCTGAAGAAGCGGGGCACCAACCGGCCGTGGCGTCCGGACGTCGTGCACGCGCACGACTGGCTGGTGGCCCACCCCGCGATCGCACTCGCCCAGTTTTATGACGTGCCAATGGTTTCCACCATTCATGCCACCGAGGCCGGACGGCATTCCGGCTGGATCTCCGGCGCCATCAGTCGCCAGGTGCACGCTCTGGAGTCGTGGTTGGTGCGCGAATCCGATTCACTGATCACGTGTTCGGCGTCGATGGGCGACGAGATCACCGAACTGTTCGGTCCCGGCCTGGCCGGAATCACGGTGATCCGCAACGGTATCGACGCCGCGCGCTGGCCGTTCGCCGAGCGGCGAGCGCGTACCGGTCCAGCCGAACTGCTCTACCTCGGGCGGCTGGAGTACGAGAAGGGTGTGCACGACGTCATCGCCGCCCTACCGCGGATCAGGCGCACCCATCCCGGAACCACATTGACCATCGCCGGGGAGGGCACCCAGCAGCAGTGGCTCGTCGAGCAGGCCCGAAAGCACCGGGTGCTCAAGGCGATTCGGTTCGCCGGGCACCTCGACCACGCCGAACTGCTGGCGGTGCTGCATCGCGCCGACGCCGCGGTGCTGCCCAGTCACTACGAGCCGTTCGGGATCGTCGCGCTGGAAGCCGCCGCGGCGGGCACTCCGCTCGTGACGTCGAACATCGGCGGCCTGGGCGAGGCGGTGATCAACGGCCGGACCGGGGTGTCTTGTGCGCCCCGCGACATCTCCGGGCTGGCGGCGGCCGTGCGGACCGTGCTCGACGATCCGGCTGCCGCGCAGCGCCGCGCCCGCGCCGCCCGCGAGCGGCTCACCTCGGACTTCGACTGGAAGACCGTGGCCGGCGAGACCGCGCAGGTGTATTTGGCCGCCAAGCGCGCCGAGCGGCAGCCACAGCCACGCATGCCCATCATCGAGAACGCCCTGCCGAACCGCTAGCCTGCAGTATGGGGTTGGAATATTCGAGCGTGGTCGACGCGCCGATCGCCGACGTCTTCGCCTGGCACGCCCGGCCGGGCGCGTTCGCCCGGCTCGCGCCGCCGTGGCAGCCGATGCGGCTGGTCACCGAGGCCGCATCGCTGAAGGACGGTCGGGCGACGCTGGCGCTACCGGGCGGCCTGCGCTGGGTCGCCGTCCATCAGGCGGGAGGCTACGATCCGCCGCGGCGCTTCGTCGACGAGATCGGCGGTGACGGCCTGGCCGCGCTGCCGGCACGAATGGCGGTGCGCTGGAGACACACCCACGACTTCGAAGACCTGGGCGACGGCCGCACCAGGGTCATCGACCGGGTCGACACGCCGGTGCCCGGGTCGTTGCTGCGCCCCATGTTCGACTACCGGCACCGTCAGCTGGCCGACGATCTGGCCGCGCACCGGCTGGCCGCCGAGAATGGGCTGGCGCCGGTGACGGTCGCGGTCACCGGGGCGTCGGGGTTGGTGGGTTCGGCGTTGACGGCGTTTCTGAGCACCGGCGGCCATCGCGTCGTCCAGTTGGTTCGCCACGCCCCGCGGACCGACGACGAGCGGCAGTGGAATCCCGACGACCCCGACCCGGGATTGTTCGATGGCGTGGACGCGGTCATCCATCTGGCGGGCGCCTCGATCGCCGGCCGGTTCACCGAGAAGCATCGACAGGCCATCCGCGACAGCAGGATTGGCCCGACCCGCCGGCTGGCCGAAGCGGTGGGCCGCGCCCCACAGCGGCCGGCCGTGTTCGTCTCGGCTTCGGCGATCGGATACTACGGATACGACCGCGGCGATGACATCCTGACCGAGGACAGCGACCGCGGCGACGGTTTTCTCGCCGACGTCGTGGCGGATTGGGAGGCGGCGACCGCACCGGCGGGACAGGCCGGCGTGCGGGTGGTGCAGGTGCGCACCGGCATCGTGCAGTCCCCACGCGGCGGCACGCTGAAGCTGATGCGTCCGTTGTTCAGCGCCGGTCTGGGCGGCCGGCTCGGCGACGGCCGGCAATGGCTCTCGTGGATCGGGATCGACGACCTGGTCGACATCTACCACCGCGCACTCTGGGACGAAGCACTGGTGGGGCCCGTGAACGCCGTTGCGCCTCAACCGGTTCGCAACAGTGAATACACCGCCACCCTGGCCCACATCGTGCACCGGCCCGCGGTGTTGCCGGTGCCGTCGCTGGGGCCTCGGCTGCTGCTCGGTGAGCAGGGCGCACGCGAACTCGCGTGCGCCAATCAACGAGTGGCTCCGCAGAAGCTGACCGCGGCCGGGCACCGGTTTCGCCAGCCAGACCTCGACCAGGCGCTGCGTCACCTGCTCGGGCGCAATGCCTGAGGGCACGACCTGGGCAGTTTGGGCCTGATCAGTCCCCCATCCACACAACTAAATGGTTCAATTTCTTAATGATCTCCGGTGCGCTGGTCCGGCGCGCCAGCGCGGCCGCCATGTGTATCGCCGCGGTGGCCGCCGTCATGCTTGCCCCGCTCCAGGCCCGAGCCGAATCCACGGAAGCGGACAGCACGACCGACGTCGCATGCGCGAGCGAGACCCGGGCGGTTCCCACGACCTGGTATTTCCCGAGCACGCCGCCGCTGGGATTGGTCTGGCTGCAGCACGGCTTCGTCGAGGGCGCGAAAGTCTGGTCCGCCTTCGCCGCCGAGGTCGCCGGGAGCGGCTACCTCGTGATGGCCACCAAGCTGTCCACCGTCAACCCCTTCGGCTGCACCGTGGAGCACCTGATTGACAACACCGGCTTCCTGAACAACATCGCCGACGTGTTCGCCCACAAAGACGATCCGAATGGCGCGTTGGCGTCGTCCTTCGCGGCGGCGGCCGCCAAGGCCGGTCGAGCTGTCACGCCACTACCCGAAAAGTTGGTTTTCGTGGGGCATTCGGCAGGGGCCGAGGCCGTCGAATACGTCGCCGAGCGCCTGCACACCGCTTACCCGGACACCTTCGCCCAACTGCGCGGCATCGTCAGCGAGGACGGCGTGAAGTCGTTCCTCGGTTCCAATACCGACCAGGCGCTGGCAGGCCTGGCAGGCACCACGCTGCCGATCTACGCCACGGCGTCACCTCACCTGCTCTGCAACTTCTTCCAACTGGGCACGAAGGCGATCGAACGGTTCCTGTCGGACCGGCCATTTCACGGCGTGAAGATCACCACCGGCGCGCACGGCGACGCACTCGGACCGTCGTCGCCCACTTACGAAAACCTGGTGTGTGGTCGTCCGAAGCCGGGCAATGTCGCGGCGGTATGGGGCCTGACGCGCGGCTGGATCGCCGACATGTTCGCGGGAACCCAGACACCCGACTTCTACCCGGGCGGAAGCTATTACACCGAACTCTTGACGGACGGCACCATAACCACGCTGCCGTGACGAGTCAGGGCACCGGCCGCATGGTCAATGGCCCTCGAGCCATATCGCGGGCAACCGCGTCGGCGAACGATCGCGAACGAAGGACCGGGCTCTGAGTGCCCGATTCGTCCAGAAAGCCGTCGATCAGGTCGCCCAGGGCTTCCGCGGAGCTCCACCGGGGCGACCAACCCAGCACGTCGCGAGCCCGGTCGGTGTCCAGCAACGGCAGGGAAAACGCCATATCAATCCAACCGCGGTCAATGGGTTGCAGTCGCGCCCGCCAGGACGCCTCCGCCAGCAAGCCCAGGACGGTTGAGGGCACATGTATAGGCCGTGCGCGCAGCGCCCGCGCGATGTCCTCGCGGCACAGCGGCGGTTCGGCCGCCAGGTTGAAAGGCCCCAGCGCGCAGTGCTCGATCGCCTTGACGCAAGCCTCCGCTACGTCCTGCGCGTGCACGATGGACACACTCAGCGAGCGATCCAGCGGTAGCACCGGCAGCCAGCGCAGCCATTTGGGATCCACGTAAGCGGGCAGGGTGTACCGCCGGAGTCCCATCGCGGCGTCGCGCTGCATGATGAATCCGGGCCGCATCCGGGTGATGCCGACACCGTCGGGATTGCGATGCTGGTAGCCGTCCAGCACCTGTTCCACCGCCGATTTCGCCCGGCTGTAGGCGGAGGACCTGATGCCGGCGGTCGACCACGTCTCGTCCACCCGTTCCCCGTACCGCCCGGGGGCGTAGCTGCCCACCGACGACATGTGCACCAGGTGAGGCACTTTGGCGTTGTGCGCCGCGCTCAGCACCGCAGCACTGCCGTTGATCGCGACCGCGTCCAGGTATCGCGTGTTGCGGGTGGGTTGAAACCCCCACGCGAGGTGGACCACGCACGCGGCGCCGCGAAAGATCTTGTGCAGCTGGATTTCCACCCCGGGTTCGGCCAAGTCGACTTGATGCCAATCGGCACGGGCGTAAACGCCGTCCAGCGGTGGCTGTCGGCGGCTGACGCCGACGATGTCATAGTCGTGGCCGTCCTCGACGAGCCTGCGCAGCAACGCGGTCCCCACGTTGCCGCTGGCCCCGGTGATGACGATGCGCTTGGACACGGCGCCCCCTTAGTTCGCGTCCCTGCCGTGACGGCTCCGCCGATAAGCCCGGGCCCGCAGATCGGCGAGCCACCGCGGGTGCAGGCTCAAGCCGGGCGGAGTGTTGATGACGGGATCGAACGACACGTCCCCCGCGCGCTCGGGGTCGATGACGCCGGTCAGCGTGAGCCGGCCCAGCGGCATGAAATCGCCTGTGCCACAAGCTTGGTCGAGTGAAAACTCGATTTTGTCATGCTCGAGCCGGTTGCGGACGCTGTCCAGGGACAGACCGAAGCCGTCGATCTCGCTCACGATCCGGGCCCTGAGCCACCAGTTGTCTCCTTGATAGTGCAGCGGCATCAGGGTGGTCAGAGTCTGACCGCTCCAGGAGATGGCCGGCCGCAGTGCCAGCGCCCGGGAAAGCACCCCTGAGCCCGAGGAGACGACCAGGATGTCCCATGGCCCTGGAGCCTGTGCCGGCGTCAACCGGAAGGCCAGGCCGATGAAGTCCGGCAAGGGTCCAGGGGTGCCGCTGGCCTTGGATACCCGCGCGACAATCTCGGACGACGAGATGGGCAGGCCCTGGCCGGCGGGCGCAAGACGTTCGAGGAAGCCGTCCGCCAGCACCCCGATGGGATGGAACAACCGCTTTCCCCGGATGGCGGAACCCCATTGGAAGGGCGCCGCGACAAGATCGGAAACGTTCACCGGCGGCGGATTCCCGTTTCCCGCCGAAGAAAACGCCGCTCGGGCCGTTGCCTTCAGGCGAGCCTCAAGAGCCCAGGGCGGTCAGGCGGCCACCCGATGTCCGATCATGCGCGCTTCACCGGGCGGTTGTTGCTGCTGAGTCTGGGAGCGGCCGTCGACGTAGACCTGCTGCATGACCGCCTGCCACGACTCCATCTCGGGCACCGATCCCCATATCCCCTCGAACAACCCCACGATCACGGCCGCGTCGTCGGTCAGCACGTAAACAGGACCGCCGAAGTCGCGGCCGTCCACTGCGGCGTCGGCAACGATGAAGCGGCCATTGCTGACGGAGCTGATGGATCCGCACCACTGGCCGACCGCTCGCCGGAACTGGCACACCGGCAGGCCGGGCTGCGCGCGCAGGCCGGGCGATGACTTCAGTTGCCGGCCGGTGGGCAGCACGTCCGAGGCCGTCACGGTGGCGCCAAGCGCAATCACTTCGTATTCGACGGGCAGCATCGCGCCGTTGGCCGCCGTGTCGTCGGCGGCCTGGCGGCGCGCGAGCACCACCGTCCCCACCAGGTTTCCGTCCCGGTCGGTAACCTCCGACGCTCCGCTCTCGCATTGGCCGCTGGTCACCGCGATCCGCAGCCGCGGCTCCACCATCCCGACCATGCAAACCGTGCCACCTTGGCGAATCTCCATTCCGGGAAACACTGTGACGGCCGGATCGGCGCTCGCCGGGCTCGGGGATCCGACGACCATCACCGCAATGGCGAATCCGATCGCCAGGCGACTACACCGGCAGCTGACCGTTTGCATTGGGCCACACCACCCCTCACGTGAGTCCGGGCAGTTTTGCCGGACACGCTGATGAGCCGTGGGTACCCCCCGGCAATGCCGTCAAACCGCAAAAAGCCAGCTCGGAGGTGCCGCTCATGGCCGGGGGTCGCTTACGTCGCCCTGGAGGAGCTGCCCGACGCGGACTTGATGGCGGCCCACCGGGTGCTCGGCGCGATGATCCACGCGATGCAGCGATTCCAGGGCGACGTAAGCGACCCCCGGCCATGAGCGGCACCTCCGAGCTGGCTTTTTGCGGTTTGACGGCATTGGCGG
>NZ_LZKF01000186.1:0-18215 GCF_001672665.1 Mycobacterium sp. E2238
GCACCGACTACCGCGACCTTGTCAAAGTCCTTGCGGTGCTTGGCATCAAACACGGTGTTGACCCATGCCGCGCGCAGGGTCCATCCCTCGAACGGCTCATCGATGAGGAGCAGCACCTTGCACCTGCCGAAGCGGTCGAGCAAGCTGCGCACGGCGGGCTCCAGGACATCGCGGTAATCGCCGACGGTCAGTCGGTTCGTCGCGCGCAGCCCCAGCACATCCGCGGCGCTCTCGCTCATGACGTTGATCATCGGCGGACTGCCGGTCGAGTGTAGGGCGCGAAGAGATCGTCGGCTGCGGCGCCCAAATCGGCTGGTGCGTCGATTGTTACGACGACGGCGTCGTCGCGTTCCTCGGTGCTGAACTTGAGGAAAGGGCAACACTGCCGCTCGCGACGAACCAGTTCCCGTGCCTGCGCGGCGGCAGCTGGCCGGTATCGGAGGCGGATGCGGTGACCCTCGCGCTGGTAACTGTCCAGCGCCGTCGCGCTGAGCTGTTCGATCCAAGCGATGCGAGCAGCGTAATCGGACGCCGTCAACGCGCAGGCAACGTAGTTTTCGGGCATCACCCAAGGATCCGCCTTCAAGTGGGTTGAGGGTCAAGTTCGCACGCGGGACGATGGACAGATGGCTCTCAAAATTGGCGAGCTTGCCGATGCTGTCGGGATGACCGCGCCGACAATCCGCTACTACGAACAGATCGGTCTTTTGCCCGACCCGCGGCGGGTCGGCGGCCAGCGTCGCTATGACGACGACGATGTGCGGCGGGTGACGTTCGTTCGACGCTGCCGCGACCTTGATTTCTCGGTCGAGCAGGTCCGCAGTCTCATCGAACTCACCCACGATGCCGACCGTTCATGCCTCGAGGCCCGTGACTTGGCGGAGCTACATCTCACCGCCGTGCGGCAAAAGCTCGCGGCCTTGCAGACGCTCGAAAGCCGTATCGCCGAGTTGCTCGCGACCTCGAAGGTCGACTGCGCTGGCGGGGCCGCCGCGGAATGCGTTGTGCTCGAGGGGCTCTGCCGGCCCTCTTAGGACCGCGGTTACGCCCGCGGGTCTTCGATGATCTTTCTCAGATAGCACAATTCCGTTCGCGTGTGTTCGCGATCCTTCTCCACGCCGTTGAGCAGGTGCATGAACGCGAAGGCCGCGATGCGCCCCAACAGGTGGCGCGGGAAGGTGGCCCACACGCGTGCGCCGACGCGGGTTTTTGCTTCGCCGTCCGGCTCGACACGCCAGGTCACGCCCTCTCCCACCCGCACCGGGACGCCGAACCAGCGATAGCGCGCGTCGGCTTCCCAGGTGACCGCCGTGCCGGGATCCACCGCGGTGATCGTGCCCTCAGCGACCCCAGGAATCCCACCAATCTTTTCCGCGATCCGCAGGCGAGCGCCGACTTGCGTCGGCGGCAGCGAGTCGAGGTGCTCTAGCCTCTCGTGCTCGCCGTTGGAGGCCAGCCACCAGCGGTCGATGTCGCTGAGCACGCTCCACACCTGCGCGCGCGGTGCTGCAATCAAGACCGATTCGCTGAACTCGAACACCGTGAATCACACCCTTTCATTGCTCTCGGTCACTCACCACGCTAGTGCAAGTATGCGCATATGTGAATGCATTATGGCTTTAATTTCTTATGTGACGGCCGGTGAGAGTGACGGCTTACTGGGCGACCGGGGTACCCGCGCCCCGGTAATCGACCTGCCAGTGCTTGATGCCGTTGATGAACGACGACCGCAGCCGCTCGGGATCCGTCAGCGGAGTCAGGCCGGGCAGGTGATCGGCGAGCGCGTTGAACATCAGGTCGATCGTCATGCGGGCCAGGTTGGCGCCGATGCAGTAGTGAGCTCCAGTGCCGCCGAATCCGACGTGC
This sequence comes from Mycobacterium sp. E2238, assembly GCF_001672665.1. NCBI lineage: Bacteria > Bacillati > Actinomycetota > Actinomycetes > Mycobacteriales > Mycobacteriaceae > Mycobacterium > Mycobacterium sp. E2238. The sequence goes on from NZ_LZKF01000186.1 coordinate 1,867, forward strand.
GGGTTTGGGCTGCGCAAGACGTTGAAGGCGTAGGGGTTATCGAAGACCTCTTCGTCGAAGTTGGCCGAGCGGTAGAACAGCACCACGCGCTGGCCTTTGCCGACCCGGACACCGCCGAGCTCGGTGTCCTGGCGCGCGGTGCGTTGGAAGGCCGTGATCGGTGTGGCCCAGCGGATTATCTCGTCGGCGGCGGTCTTGGGTCGCTGCGCCTTGAACAACTCCCACTGGTCCGGGTGGTCGGTGAAGGCCATCATTCCCTGCGTGATGGAGTTGCGGGTGGTCTCGTTTCCGGCGACGGCCAGGGTGACCACGAACATGCCGAATTCCGCCTCGGACAGGTGCTGGCCCTCGGCATCGGCCCGTATCAGCGTCGTGACAATGTCGTCCCCGGGATTTTCGCGCTTGCGTGCGGCCAATTGCATTGCATACCACATCAATTCGCCCGCAGAGGTCAGCGCGTCGTTACCGGCGAACTCCGGGTCGTCGCTGCCGATCATGTTGTTGGTCCAGTCGAACAGCTTGTCGTAGTCCTCTTGCGGGACCCCGAGAAGCCCGGCAATGGCCTGCAGCGGCAACTCGCAGGCAACCTGACGGACGAAGTCGCCCGAGCCGGCCGCCGCGGCCTCGGTCACGATGCGCCGCGCCCGCTCCGATAGTCCGGCGCGCAGCCGCTCGACCGCGCGGGGCGTGAAGGCCCGCGAGACGATCTTGCGCAACCGGCTGTGCTCGGGGTCGTCCATCATGATCATCGACGCCCGGCCCGCCTCAATCTGTCCGGCCGCCAAGTCGCCCCGGTAACGCGGGACGATCGACTTGGTCGCGGACGAGAAGACGTCGCTGCGCAGCGAGACATCGCGGATGTCGCGGTGCTTGGTCACCACCCAGTAGCCCCCGTCGCCGAAGCCGCCGGCGTCGGGCGACTGCGCGTTCCACCAGATCGGTTTCGTCGCGCGCAGTTCGGCGAACTCCCGCACCGGCAGCCGCTGGGCATAGATATCGGGATCGGTGAAATCGAAGCCCGGCGGGAGGTTCGGTGCGGCCATCGCATTTCTCCTGGAGACGATGCGCTATTGGGATCGGTAGCAAACCGGACGTGTCTTACTGCCAGCACCATAAAGCCGAGCCCTGAAGAAGAGAAGCCTTCATGAAAATCATCGCGATCGTCGCGGCCGGCCTCGCCGCAGGGGCGGTGGCGGCCGCCGGGTGCGCGCAGGCCGAGATTCCCGCGGCGCCCATCCCGAGCCACTTCTACGCGTTGGCACCGGGCGTGCAGTCCGATCCCGAAGCCGATGTCGAAGAGTTGCAGCGGCAGGTGAACGACCTGCACGACAACTGGGACAACCTCACCCCGCCGCAACGACAGCAGCGGCTGACGCAGCTGCAGCAGCAGTCCACGACGGTGTCCAACGAGGTGCAAAACCTCCCCCCGGCGCAGCGACCCGGGGTGGAACTACGGCTGTTGCAAACCACGTTTGCCTTATTCGACCTGGTGCGAAAGGCCCAGGGGCCCAACCAGCCCTGCTATTTCCCCGCCTGCCTGCCCGGCCTCTGAGCGGCCGTCAGCCCCGAATTGGGCTGGGCGCCTTCACGGTTTCGCGCCCGCCGAGGTTGGTGGCCGCGGTCACGATGGCCCGCTCGATCTGACGGAGCGCGTGCACCGCGGTGAGGAAGCGCCGGGTATCGGGCGCCGGTTGGCCCGGCGATCCCGCGTCGCCGTCGTGCTGCCGCACCAAAGATTCGGCGGCGTCGAGGTCGTCGGCGGCCGAGACGAGGGTCGGCGCGCTGCCACTGCCGATCGCGGCGGCCAGCGCGTCGATGTTGCGCCGGGTCTGCGTCGCGGCCGCCGAGAACGTGTCGGCAAGCGGCTGCGAACCCACCGGGTCCTGGTACTGCTCGCTGCTGCGCGCCAGGCTGCGGCCGTACCGGTCGCAGGCCGCGAAGATGCGCAGCGCCCGGCGAATGCTGCGCCGGCCCGCGAGGCCGGCGACCCCCGCCAGCAGCGGCTTGGCGGTGACCCGGAACTGCTGCAGGTCGCGGTCCAGCTGGCGGGCCTGCTCGGACGGGCTGACGCTCTCGTCCTCGCCGAACATGGTCGCGGTCGAGACCTCGATCAGAGCCGCCAGGCTGGCCAGAAACGTCCGCGCTTCGTCGCGGATCGCGCCTCTGGTGTGCGTCGGCAACACCACGATGGCCACCGTGACTCCGATGAGAGCGCCGAGCGCGGTCTCTTCGATCCGCAACATCAGTACGCCGAAAGAGAATTGGCCGAGCAAGCCGTACAGCAACGCCAGCATCGTGGTGATCCAGAAGGTCATCAAGCTGTAGGTGACCGTCATGAAATAGAAGGCGCAGAACAGGCACACGAAGATGCCGACCAGCGCGGCCGTCCTGTCGCCCGCGAGCAGCGTGGCTACCAACACGCCGCAGGGCACGCCGAGCAGGGTGCCGAGCAGGCGTTGCCAGCCTTTGGTCAACGTTTCGCCCCACGAGTTGGTGCCGGCGAAGATGACGAACGCGGCGATCACCGCCCAATACCACCGCGCCGGCGACACCAGTTCGCCGGCGACGATCGCCAGCGACGCGGCGACGGCGACCTGGATGGCCTGCCGGGTGGTCGGCCGTAGGCCCGTGGTGTGTTCCTCTTCGCCCGCCTCGGTGGGAGCGTCCGGGGGCGCGCCGCCGGACGCCGGCGGCCGCTCGCTGTCCCCGGTTTCCACGGCGCCGCCACCCCCGGTGGCGGCGCGGTCGACGATGGCCCGGACGTCGGAAGTCGCTGTCGCGGCGTTGATCACCGCCAGGGCGAGGCGGCGCACGGCGGCGCTGCCCTCATCATCGTCCGCGGGAGCGCAGTGCTCGTCGAGCAGGCGTTGCGCTCGGGCGGCGGCTTGCCGAAGGCCGTTGGGCTCGGGTAGGCGGATGGCCCGCGCCAGCAGCGAGAGCGTGTCGACGAGCGCGGCCCGAGTCTGGACGGGGATGGCGTCCGGGTTCTCCGCGGCCAGCGCCGCGGCACCGCGCCCGGCCGTGGCCACCCATTCGATGGCCAGCTCGGCGTCCAGTAGCCACGGGGCCAGCTGTTCGGCGGTGACACCCGGCCACAGCGCGGCGGGGTCGGCCTTGTCCTCGATCTGGCTCTGCACCAGCAGGGCGGTCTCGTTGAGCCGGAGGGTGCGCGCCCGCATGCGACGCCGGCGGCGTTCGTCGAGGCGGCCGGTACGCACCGCTTCGGCCGTGGTGTCGACGACGATCGCCATCCGGGCGCGCAGCGCCCGGACGGTCGCCCGCAGCACGCGCTCCGGCCGATCGGGCATGACGTAAGTGGTCATCACGAACGTGCAGACCGTGCCCACGGCGACCGCCCCGATCATCCACGGCAGCTCGGAGATACGCGCTCGCAGATACAACGTGAAGAAGTACGACATGAACGCGACCATGCCCAGCGCCCGGCCCCGCGCCCCGAAGCGGCGAATGTACGCGGCGGTGAACACGACGATCACGAACACCGCGTCGCTGACCACCGGGTGGGAAGCGAGCACCGCGGCGGCCGTGATGGAGGCCGCGGCCGGCAGGGGCAGCAGCGCCATGGTGATCCGCTGCTGGTGCGGATCCGGCTCGTTGACGGACCGCGACGCGACCATCGTGATGACAACGCCCAGCAATGCGACGGTCAGCGGCTGTCCCGTCGCCCGGGTCAGGACGTATAGGGCCAGCAGCGAACAGCCGAGCGCGGCCGTCGTCCGCGTCGCCATCCGCAGCCGAAGCAAACCGGGATCGGAGCCGATCAACCAGTTGCCGGCTTGTTCGTAGAGAACGGTGATCGCCGCGCCCCCTTCTCTGATGTTGAACGCATCATGGTTACCCGAACTTCGGCACAAGCTAGTCTTCGACATCGTGACAGCGCCGACGCGGGCGAAGCTGGCCGACGGCCGTGACCTGCTGTTCTTCGCGCTGCCCGGGCACCGCCCGGCGCCGGTCGAAGACCGTAGGCCGCTGCCGGCGCGCGACGGGCAGCACACCGAGCTGCGGTTCGACCAGACGACGGGGCAATGGGTGATCGTCGCGGCGCTGCGCCAAGACCGCACCTACAAGCCGCCCCCCGACCAGTGCCCGCTGTGCCCCGGTCCGACCGGGCTGACCAGCGAGGTGCCCGCCCCGGACTACGACGTCGTCGTCTTCGAAAACCGGTTCCCGAGCCTATCCGGCACCGGACCGGCGCTCGCGCCCGCCGGTGACGGCTTCGTGTCCGCCCCGGGGCATGGCCGCTGCGAGGTGATCTGCTTTTCCAGCAACCACACCGGCTCCTTCGCCGGGCTCGAACCCGCGCACGCCCGGCTGGTCATCGACGCGTGGCGACAACGCACCGGCGACCTGATGGCCACCCCCGGCATCGAGCAGGTGTTCTGCTTCGAGAACCGCGGCGAGGAGATCGGGGTGACGTTGACGCACCCGCACGGTCAGATCTACGGCTATCCCTATCTGACGCCGCGAACCGCCGCCATGCTGGATCGGGCCGGCCGGCATCGAATGCGCCACGGCACCAATCTCTTCGCCGACCTACTGGCCGGCGAGGTCGCGGCCGGCAGCCGAGTCGTCGCGCGCGACAACCTGTTTACCGCGTTCGTGCCGTTCGCCGCGCGCTGGCCGGTCGAGGTGCACATCTACCCGAACAGGTTCGTGCGCAACATCATCGAGCTCGACGAGGAGGAACTGGACGGGTTCGCCCGGGTCTACCTCGATGTGCTGCGGCGATTCGACCGGATGTATTCTTCGCCGCTGCCCTACATTTCGGCGTTGCACCAGTACGCCGACACCGGCGCCCAGGCCGACGGCTACTTCCACGTCGAGTTGATGTCGGTACGGCGCGGCGCCAACAAGCTCAAGTACCTCGCGGGCTCCGAGTCGGCGATGGAGGCGTTCATCAGCGATGTGACGCCCGAGAGCGTGGCTCAGCGCCTGCGGGAGCTCGCGTGACCGTGCGGTACTCCGCGCCTGGGCGGATCAACCTGATCGGGGAGCACACCGACTACAACCTGGGGTTCGCGCTGCCGATCGCGTTGCCGCAGCGCACGGTGGTGACGTTCGCGCCCGACGGCGGCGATGCGATCAGGGTGGCCAGCGACCGCGCGGACGGACCGGTGCGCATTCCGCTGGACACCGCTCCCGGCGGCGTGACCGGCTGGGCCGCCTACGTGGCCGGCGTGGTGTGGGCGCTGCGCCAGGCCGGCCACCCGGTGCCCGGTGGCGCGATGCGGATCACCAGCGACGTCGCGATCGGGTCCGGGCTGTCGTCGTCGGCGGCGCTGGAGTGCGCGGCGCTGGGCGCCATCGCGACGGCCGCCGGGGCGGGCATCGAACCGAAAGAGCGGGCGCGGCTCGCCCAGCGCGCCGAGAACGACTACGTCGGCGCCCCAACGGGTTTGCTCGACCAGCTGGCCTCACTGTTCGGCCAGCCGGCGACCGCGCTGCTGATCGATTTCCGCGATCTCACGGTCACGCCGGTGGCCTTCGACCCGGACACCGCCGGTGTCACGCTGCTGGTGATCGACTCCCGCGCCCCCCACAGTCACGCCGACGGCGACTATGCGGCGCGCCGCGCGTCGTGCGAACGTGCGGCCGCGGTCCTGGATTTCGCGCAGCGACGACACCCCGAGATCCGCGGCCCGTCGCTCGCATCCGCCGCGGTGCGCGATCCGGTCGACGCCCGCCGCGCCCGCCACGTGCTGAGCGAGAATCAACGGGTGCTCGATTGTGTTGCGGCACTTAACAGTTCGGACTTCGCCCAGGCGGGACGAATCTTCAGCGCCTCCCACGCGTCCATGCGCGACGATTTCGAGATCACCACCGAACACATCGATCTGATCGCGGACACCGCGGTGCGCGCGGGCGCGCTCGGCGCCCGGATGACCGGCGGAGGGTTCGGTGGCTGCGTGATCGCGCTGGTGCCCACCGACCGCGCCGGCGCGGTCGGTGAGGCGGTACGACGCGCGGTGTGCGACGCCGGTTTCCGGCCACCGGTCATCGCCCGAACCCATGCCGCCGCCGGCGCGGGGCCGGGTGGGTGAACGAGCCGACCGGCGATGTCGAAGTGCGGGCATACGCCGAGCTCAACGATTTCCTGCCGGCCGAGTCGCGCGGCCTGGCGGTGCGCCGCCCCTTCCGGCCGCACCAGACCGTGAAGGATGTGCTGGAGGCGATGGGCATCCCGCACACCGAGGTCGACCTCATCCTGGTGAACGGGTGCCCGCGGGACTTCGCCTACCGCCCGAGTTTCGGCGACCGCATCGCCGCGCACCCCGGGCCGCGGCGGGTGGACGATCCGCGGTTCGTCGTCGACGTCAACCTCGGTCGGCTGGCCTGGCTGCTGCGCCTGCTCGGGTTGGACGTGTGGTGGACGAACGACGCCGACGACAAGACGCTGGCCGACATCAGCGGCGAGCAGCGCCGGATCCTGCTGACCCGCGACCGTGGCCTATTGAAGCGCCGCGCCATCACGCACGGCCTGTTCGTCCGCTCCGACGATCCCGAGGAGCAAGCGCTCGACGTGCTGCGACGGCTGGACCTGGGGCACCGGCTGGCGCCGCTCACCCGCTGCGTCCGGTGCAACGGCACGTTGAGCCGGGTCAGCAAGGACGAGGTGATCGACCAGTTGGAGCCGCTGACGCGCCAGCACTACCAGGAATTCAGCCGCTGCGCTGAATGCGGGCGGATCTACTGGCCCGGTTCGCACTACGCGAAACTGGTCCGGCTCGTCGAAAGCCTGCGCGACCGGCTGGGGTGACCGTCCGGGCGCCGCGATATTTCTTGGCCATAGCCGTAACGCACGTGCCGATAGCTGTAACGTAACGGATATGCCGAAGATGGCGTGCGCGGAGTGCGGGGCGGGCTTCTCGGCACGCTCCGACGCGTTGTACTGCTCGCCGGCCTGCCGGCAGAAGGCTTACCGTGCGCGGTCGACGCGCCGGATGGCCGTTTTGCGGGAGACCCTTCGGCGAAGCGTGGGCAGGGGTGCGCACCCCGAGGCCGTCAGGTCGCTGCACCGTTCCGTCGCCAGTTCCATGGAACGCGCCCGCGAACAGCTTGCCCGATCGCGCGAACTATGCCGCGTGTCCGAGCTTCGGCTGCGGGAAAGCGACGTCATCTGTCGAGAGTCGCTCAGGAAGCGGGCGGCGCGGGCGGCGTCGACGTCAGACACGGAGCGTGCGTGGTGGCTTGGGAGTTAAACGGCCAGACGCCGGCGGTGGAGCAGGCCCTCGCCGGCGGTACGCCGCAGCGGGCCGGTTGGTTTCGCTTCTACTTCGAAGACCAGCGCTGGGAGTGGTCGGAGCAAGTGCACCGGATGCACGGCTACGAACCCGGAACGGTGACCCCGACCACCGAGCTGGTGATCGCCCACAAGCATCCCGATGACCGCAACGACGTGGCGGCAACCATCAACGACATGATTGAGAGCCGGCGGCCGTTCAGCACCAGGCACCGCATCGTCGACACCAGGGGCAACACCCACGACATGGTCGTGGTGGGCGATCAGTTTTGCGACAGCAACGGCGATGTCATCGGCACCCACGGCTTCTATGTCGACGTCACATCGACATCGAACCGCGAACGCGAGGAGAACATCAGCGCGGAGGTCGCCGAGATCGCCGAGCGCCGCGGCGCCATCGACCGGACCAAGGGAATGTTGATGTTGGTCTACGGCGTCGACGAGGCGGGGGCTTTCAACCTGCTCAAATCCTTGTCCCAGGTGCACAACATGAAGCTGGGCGTGCTTGCCGACCAAATCGCGAAAGACTTCTCCGAATTGGGCAAGGAGCAGATCGCGTCGCGCTCACGGTTCGACCAACGCCTGCTCACCGCGCATCTGCGGGCGGCCGGCTCCGACGATTAGCGGCTATTCAGCCGGGGTCAGGCGCACCGCTCCCAGGTGCATGCGGTCGACCGCCTCGGCGAACTCCTCGCGTGTCGGTATGCGTTGATCGCGGAACTTCAGTCCGATCATCCGCTGGGCGCGCCGAACGCCGTAGGACTCGGCGCAGCGCAGGAAGAGGTCGGAGACGACGGCGCGGTCGCGGATGAGTTCCCCGCGCATCGCGGTCCGCTTGCCGTCGTAGATCACCTGCGCGGGCGCGCCGTCGCGGAAGTTCTGCTTCCAGGGGGCGCCGGTCAGCGCGTAGAGCTGATTGTCAATCACGTGGGCGCTCACCGGAAGTGAGAACGGCCGGCCCGTTTTCCGCCCGGTGAAGTTGAGCACCATGAGTTGCTTGCGGGCGGCGCCGGCGAGCGGGGTGCGCAGCAGGAAGCCCAGCATCGGGTTGACGATGCGCAGGAGCGCCGACGGTGGATGCCCGGCGTCTATCGCATGGGACTGCTCTGGCATGCGCTTACCGTAAGGCCAATCGGTTCCGCGGCCTAGCGATGGCGTGGTGGCGTTCGCGGGACCCTCCCGCGAACGCCACCACGTTCCTCGGTCAGGGGGTGATGGTGGTCTGGTCGTCGATGACGTTGGCCGCGTCCATCAACGGGCCCTCATCGGCCTGCGGGCCCTCGGCGTTGAGCTGGAGCACGTAGACCGCGCCCTGGCTGGGGATCACCACCGTCTTCTGGGCGATGACGCGGGCGCTGCCGTCCTTCTGATAGGTGCCTTTGAGCTGCCACGCCTGGAAACCACCGAGCGTGGACGCGGTCCCGTCGCCGCTGCCCTGGTAACCGGGCAGGTTCTGCACCTCGCCCGGGGCGTACTGAATGAGCTTTGCCGGGTCGACGTCCCCGGAAAGCCTGGAGTACAGCGCCGAAATCGTGGGCGGATCGGCCGGGTTGGTGGGCTGGGTCAAGACGATGCCGCCGTAGGACGTGCCTGCGTTCTGGTTGAGCTGCCAGCCGGCGGGCACCGGCAGGTCGACGTTCGGGCCGGGATCGCCGTGATGAACGGGCGTTTCGGTGATGCGGTTGTCCTTGACGTAGTCGGCGATGGTGTATTTGGCCTTCGCGGCCGGGGCCGAGCTGGTTGCCGACGAGGTCGTGGACGTAGAGGTGGATGTGGACGTCGATGTCGACGATTGACTGCCGGATTTGTGGTCGTTGCCGCACCCGACGAGCGCCAAACTCAGCGCTACGGAAATGGTTGCTAGCGTCAAATGTTTCATGAATCCAATCTCCCGAAAATTGGGGCCGGTACCAGCGCCGGCCACGCCGAAATGACAGTAGCCGAAATGGCGCGCAACTTTGCCGGTATCTTTTTGAACTTTCTGGCGGTACCGTGACCGGCCCACAAATCGTTATCCAATTCGTCTGGAAAACACTCACCCGAAACAACGTTGTCCAGTAAGAGACAGGTATGCGGTCACGAAGGGCCCTCGTCGCGCTTCTGGCGGCGTCGGTCGTCTTCATGGCGTTCATCGCCGCGGCGCCGCCGCCCATTGCCTACGACGGTGAGCCCGCATTCGTGGCCAACCCGGCCGACCACGTCGCCACGTTGATCGGCACCGGGACGGGCGGGCAGACGGTGGGGGAGATCAACAACTTCCCCGGCGCCGCCGTGCCGTTCGGGATGGTGCAGTACTCGCCGGACACGGTCGGCAACTACGCCGGCTACAACTACGACAACCCGCGCGCAAGCGGGTTCAGCATGACTCACGCCTCGGTGGGTTGCGCCGCGTTCGGTGACATCTCGATGTTGCCGACCACCAACGCAATTGGCTCGCAACCATGGAAAGCCTGGGAGCGAATCGCCCACGACGACACCGAACTCGGCGTGCCGGGCTACTACACGGTGCGGTTTCCGGGCACCGGGGTGAAGGCGGAACTCACCGCCACCACGCGCACGGGTGTCGGCCGATTCAGCTACCCGCGCAACGGCCGCCCCGCCCTCCTGCACGTGCGCTCCGGGGCGTCCCTGGCCGGCAACTCCCGCGCCACCATCCAGATCGGCGAGGACAACACCACGATCACCGGCTGGGCCACCAGCGGCGGATTCTGCGGCAAGAACAACACGTACACCGTCTATTTCGCGATGAAGTTCAGCCAGCCATTCATTTCGTACGGAGCGTGGGACGGCAATGCTGTGTATCCCGGTGCCCGCAGCGCGAATTCGCCATACAGCGGCGGCTACGTCGAATTCCCGGCGGGAGCCGCGCTCGAGGTGCGGACCGCGATCTCCTACGTCGGCATCGACGGAGCGCGGGCCAACCTGGCCGCGGAGGGCGCCGGGAGCTTCGACGACGTCCGCGGCGCCGCGTCGAGAATGTGGAACGCCTCGCTGTCGCGCATCGGGGTCGCCGGCCGCAATGCCGACGATCTCGAGACGTTCTACACCGCGCTCTACCGATCGCTGTTGCATCCCAACACCTTCAACGACGCGGACGGACGCTACATCGGATTCGACGGCGCCGTGCACAGCGTGGCCGCGGGCCACACGCAGTACGCCAACTTCTCCGACTGGGACACCTACCGATGTCTGGCGGCTTTGCAGGCGCTCCTCTTTCCGGACCGGGCCAGCGATATGGCCCAATCGCTGGTGAACGACGCTGAACAGAGCGGAGCGCTGCCACGGTGGGCGGTGGCCAACGCCGCGACCGCGGAGATGAGCGGGGACAACGTGGTGCCGCTCATCGCGAACTTTCACGCCTTCGGCGCCGAGGACTTCGACACGAGGGCTGCGCTGCGCTACATGGTGAACGCGGCGACGAAAGGCGGTGTGGGGCTGGGCGGTTACGTGGAACGACCGGGGATCGACACGTATCAGCAATTCGGGTACGCGCCGTTCTCCTTCGAGTTCCGCACCGATGGCTGGATCGCCGCCGCATCGATCACGCTCGAGTGGTCGGTCGACGACTTCACCATTTCGCGGTTCGCCGATGCGCTCGGAGACACGGCAACCGCCGCCGAATTCCAGCGCCGGTCCCAGTACTGGCAGAACCTGTTCAACCCGACCACCCGGTACATCTCGCCCCGAAACTGGACCACCTTCTTCCGCGCCGGCCCGGCGTTTGTGGTGTCCCCGAAAGACTTCGGCCAGGTCGGGTTCGACGAGGGCAACGCCGCGCAGTACGTCTGGTGGGTGCCGCACAACGTGGCCGGCCTGGTGACCGCGCTCGGCGGGCGCCAGGCGGTGGCCGGGCGGCTCGACGGCTTCACCAAGAAGCTCAACGTCGGCCCCAACGAGCCCTACCTGTGGGCCGGTAACGAACCCGGCTTCGGGGTGCCGTGGCTGTACAACTACATCGGTCAGCCGTGGAAGGCGCAGCGCACCGTCGACCGGGTGCGCGGGCTGTTCGGGCCGACGGCCGACGGGGAGCCGGGCAACGACGATCTGGGCGCGATGGCCAGCTGGTACGTCTGGGCGGCCCTGGGCCTCTACCCGAGCACGCCGGGAACGTCGATCCTCACCGTGGCCGCACCGCTCTTCGACCGTGCCGTGATCGCGCTCCCGGGCGGCAAAGCCATCCGCATCTCCGCGCCGGGCGCGTCCGGACCGCGCCACCTCAAATACATCAGCGGCCTGCGTGTCGACGGCCGGGCCACCGATCACACGTGGTTGCCCGAGTCATTCGTCCGCACCGGCGGGGACCTGAACTTCTCGCTCGTCGCGTATCCCGACAGGACTTGGGGCACAAGCGAATCGTCCGCGCCGCCGTCCTTCGGCGCGGGCAGTTCGGCGGTAACCGTCAACATCCCCAACCCCATCGTCACGATCGCGCCGGGCACGACGGGCACGGTGAGAATCGACGCTCAACGAATGATTGATGATGCCGGCGGCTACACCGTCACCGGCACCGCCTCGGACGCCGGGATCACCGTGACACCCACGACGGGACAGTTCTCCTCCGACGGGTCGGCGAGCATCGATGTACCCATCAAGGTCGACCGGTCGGTGACCCCGGAGTATTACCTGGTGTACTTGACCTCTACGGTCGGCCAAACCGCGCGCACGTCAACCATTCTCGTGGTCGTGCAGCAGGGAAGCGAGTGATCCGGCGGCGAAGCGTTAGACCATCTCGTTCTTGGTCAACCACCGCATCACCGGCCACCCGGCGAACACGGGGAGCCAGCAGGTGAGCACCCGATACAACAGAACGGACGGCACGCCGATGGCCGCCGGCACCCCGAAGGCGGCCAGGCCACCGATCAGCGCCGCCTCGACGGCCCCGACCCCGCCTGGCGTCGGCGCGGCCGACGCCAGCGTTCCGCCGACCATGGTGACCACGGTGCAGGTGACGAACGAAGCGCCGCCGCCGAATGCTTCGACGCTGGTCCACAGGGCCAGCGCCGCACCCAGAGTCGTTCCCGCGCAACCGACTACGATCAGCCCCAGTCGTTTCGGCTCCCGCGCGACCTCCACGAGGTCGGTTGTCACCTCCTTGAGTTTCGGGCGCACGTCCGTGGCCAGCCAGCGTCGCAGCGTGGGCACGAACAGAAAGGTGCCGACGATCCCCAGCGCCAGGCCCGCGATCAGGTAGAGGACCGTGGCGGTGGGGACGAAGTGCGACAGGTTCATCGACGCGCCCGCGACGGTGCTGAACAGGATCAGCAACACGAGGTGCATGATCACCTGCACGGATTGCTGCAGGGCCACCGCGGTGGTGGCCCGCATGGCGGACAGCCCGCCGCCCTTTTGCAGGTACCGTGTGCTCAGCGCGAGGCCCCCCACTCCGGCCGGGGTGGTGGTCGCCGCAAAGGTGTTGGCCACCTGCGCGATTGACAGCCTCCAGAAGTTGACCGTCTCATCGGCGGACGCCCACAGTGCGGCGGCCGCCCCGACGTAGGTGAGCGCCGAGACCGCCAGGCCCAGCAGCGCCCACCACCAGTTCGCGGTCCTCAGTTGGAAGAAGAAGGTGGGCGCGGTGCTGATGAAGGGGTACGCGACATAGACCAGCGCCCCGAAGAGGACCAGCTGGATGATCTGGCTGCGGGTGAATCGGGTGATGGTCTCGGGTTTGATCTGGTCGGCCCCGGTCTGCCGCTTCACCTCCGCACGGGCGGCCGATATGACGGCGCCCGCATCCGAAATTGATCTGCGAATGGGCCGGGGCACAGCGACTTTCGTCAATCGACGCGACGCGCTCAGGATGGTGTCCCGATCGAACGCCTCGATCGCGGCGGCCACCGCCGATTTGGGCTCATACAGCGCCGACGTCGTCACCAGCAGCTGGGCGATGTCGGATTGGAGTTGGGCTTCGGTGGCGCCGTATTCGGCGCTGTGGAAGCCGCCGAAGAGCACGGTGCCGCCGTCGACGGTGATTTCGTTGCCCCGCAGGTCGCCGTGCGCGATCTGCTGGTCGTTGAGGATTCGCAGCGCTTGCCACACCTTCTCCACCGGCGTGGACCGCGCGCATCGGCCGAGCGGCAGGCCATCGGGTGGCTTGTGCGAGTACAGGATCCAGCCCCGGTCGAGGGTGGCGACGGCGATCGTCGCGGTGTTGGCAAGGTTCACCTGTCCGATGGCGATCGTCATCAGGGCGCGATGCTCGACGGCGCGGCGCATGGAGGTCAGCAGGGGCGCGGTCTCGGTGTCGCGCAGTCGCAGCTTGATCCACAGTTGGCGCAGCGTGCCGCCGCTGCGCTGATGCGGACCGTACAGCTCGACGACCGCTTCGCTGTCGGGCTCGTCGCATCCGGCCGAAAGGACGAGCGGGCCGCGACCGGCGGGCCGGACCACGCTCAGCCGCGAGACGACGAAACCGCGCCTGGCCATCGCGCGCACGGCCGCCTCCAGCGGCACCTCGAGCGCGGGGGTGCCGACCACGAGGACCACCAGCGAGCCGACCAGCCAGCCGACGGCCAGGCCCAGCAGGGCGCGGGCCGGCACGATGGCGCTGACGACGAGGTGGATCGGCACGAAGGCCAGCAGCAGCGCCCACCACCAATGCCGCCAGCGCGCGGGCAGCCACGGCCCCGAGACGGTCAGCACCGCCGCCAGCATCCCGATCCAGCGCGGGTCGTCGAGGAACTGCCCCAAGACGGTTTGCAGGCGTTCGGAGAGGTCGAAGTGCCAGCGGGGCGCCGAAAACCCGTTGCCGCCCACCGACAGCGGAAGCGCGGCGAGCAGCGCGGCGGCCGCATACGCGCCGAGCAGTTTCCATTGCCGGCCGACGATGAGACCGATCAAGATCATGAAGGGCAGGGCCAGGATCGCCACGCCGTACGCGAGGTACACCAGATCGGACTGCCGGGGGGAGAGCACCCCGACGATCTGCGAGATGGACTTCTCCAGCGCATCCCACTGCGGCCGGGTGATCAGCGAGCTGGTGATCACCACGGCGAGGAAGGTCACGCTCGCGGCCAGCCGCAGGATGTCGTTGGTGCGCCGGGTCAACGGCTGCAGCAAGCTGCCGGAAACGCTGATCTCGCGCCCGTCGACTCGCATCTGGTAACGATCCTTCGGATCCGTTCGGCGCCGCTGATCGATCCCGCTCGCCGGCTCGCCGACAACTTAACGCCGATACCCGCTTGCGCGACAGCTGCCACCCACCTGGCGCGCGTAGGGTCGTGTACGTAGGTGAGCTAGCGAATCGGAGGGCGTGAACGTGGCCAGAACGGACAACGACACCTGGGAGATCACCGAGAGCGTGGGGGCGACGGCGCTGGGGGTGGCGTCCGCCCGCGCGGCCGAGACGCGCAGCGAGAATCCCTTGATCCGGGATCCCTTCGCGCAGATCTTCCTCGACGCCGCCGGCGACGGGGTGTGGAACTGGCACTCGGCGCCGCAGCTGCCGGACGAACTCGTCGAGGCCGAACCGGAATTGCCGCTGCAGATGCAGGCGATGGTCGGCTACATGGCGTCGCGTACCGCGTTTTTCGACGAGTTCTTCCTCGCCGCGACGCGCGCCGGCATCCGGCAGGCGGTGATCCTGGCGGCGGGCCTGGACGCGCGGGCGTGGCGGCTGCAGTGGCCGGACGGAACCACCGTCTACGAGTTGGACCAGCCCCGGGTGCTGGACTTCAAATCGTCGACGCTGACCGAACACGGGGCGCAGCCCGCGTGCCACCGCATCGCCGTCCCGGTCGACCTGCGCCACGATTGGCCGGCGGCGTTGCGGCAGGCCGGGTTTGACCCCTCGGCGCCCAGCGTGTGGTCGGCCGAGGGGCTGATGCCGTACTTGCCGGCCGCCGCCCAGGAGTTGCTGTTCGACCGCGTGCACGGGCTGACCGCCCCGGGCAGCCGCGTTGCCGTCGAGGCGCTGGGCCCCAAGTTCCTCGACCCGGAGTTCCGCGCGAAGCGCCGCGCGCGGATGGACCGGGTGCGCGCCTTGATGGCGCGGGTGGACCCGGACCGGGAGGTGCCGAGGACCGACGAGCTGTGGTACTTCGAGGAGCGCGAGGACGTCGGTGACTGGTTCCGCCGCCACGGCTGGAGCGTGACGGTCACCCCGTCCGACAAGCTGATGGCCGGCTACGACCGCGCGGCGCCCAAGGAGGTCGAGGATGCCGTGCCCGGAAACCTGTTTGTGTCCGCGGAACGGCCGCAGGGCTAGCGGAGGTCGCGCGAGCGACTCGAGGAGCGCCCCGATGCGGGTATATCGATTCGACAACTCACGTGGACTCGACGGTCTCGAGATGAGTGACGAGCCCATGCCCGCCCCGCAACGCGGTGAACTGTTGCTCAAAATCCGGGCGGTGTCACTGAACTATCGCGACATCGCGATCCCGCTGGGGCGCTACGTGCGCGAGAGTAAGTCTGGTCTCGTGCCGTGCAGCGACGCTGCCGCCGAAGTGGCCGAGACCGGTGAAGGCGTTGACGACTACCGCCCGGGCGACCGCGTGGTAAGCGTATTCCACCCCAGGTGGTTCGGCGGCCCGCTACCGGCGACGGCGAACTCCGACAGCTACGGCAGCGGGCAAGATGGCTGGCTCACCGAATACAAAGTGGTATCGCGGGAATCGGTGGTAGCCACGCCGAACGCCTTGACCGATGAACAGGCAGCGACACTGCCCTGCGCGGCTGTCACCGCCTGGAATGCGTTGGGCGGCCCCACGCCGATCCGCGCCGGCCAGACTGTGTTGACCCTCGGCTCGGGCGGTGTTTCCGTCTTTGCCCTTCAACTGGCCAAACTGCTGGGTGCTCGGGTCATCGCGACGACGTCGAGCCTCGAGAAAGCACAGGCCCTGACCAAGTTGCGGGCCGACGATGTCATCAACTACCGCGACTACCCGCAGTGGAGTGAGCGGGTTCGCGCCCTGACCGACGGCCGAGGCGTCGATCGCGTCGTCGAAGTCGGCGGCCCCGCCACCATCGACCAGTCTTTACGGGCGGTCGCGATTGGCGGAGAGGTGACGCTGATCGGCTTCCTCAGTGAAGCCGACCCCGGCATCGATTACTTCCTCCTCAAGGGTGCCGGCGCGACAACCCGGTCGATCAC
>NZ_LZKF01000187.1:0-2228 GCF_001672665.1 Mycobacterium sp. E2238
AAGGTGGGAACCGCCCGACGCTTCTCGGAGACCACCGAGAAATCGCTTGTCTCGGATCTTCGCGAGATCCTCGCCCCGGAATATGCCACCCGAGCCCGCGACCTCGCCACTCGGATGACAACCCCCGCCGAAAGCGTCGCCAAGGCTGCGGATCTGCTCGAAAAGGCCGCCCGTGAGAAGGCTTCCGGCTGAAGCGCTTGCTTAACTCGCCGGCTTGATCAGCAGGCCCTGTCCCGTGGGCAACGCGCAGATCTTCACACCCAGTTCATTTGCCACCGCATCCATGGCGGCGCGCTGCTCGTCGCGCCCCCGGTTCGCGTAGTCATCCAGGAGCACGAAGGCACCGGGTATGAGCCGTGGCCAGAAATAGCGAAGTGCGGCGACTTCCGGTGGGGCGCAGTTCATGTCGATGTGCAGGTAAGCGATGGCGGTCGCGTCGACCTCGTCGAGCGTCTCCGGGACCGCGCCCACGATGATGCGCTGGTTATGCCACTCCGCGAAATTCGCGCGAACGCTTTCGACTCCACTGGCATACATCCCGTTGCGCAGGTGATCTTCGCTGATCTCCAGTGCCCCGGCCCGGCGTTCGTTCTCGGTGACGAAGCGCGGGTCGAGTCCGGCGAACGTGTCGAGCAAGTAGAAGGTCTTCCCCAGCCGGTCCCAGTCCAGGTATTCCATGATGGCGCTGCTCAAGAACCCGTAGCTCACGCCGCATTCGACGAAGTCGCCGTCAAGCTTGCTGGCGCTGGCCGCCGCCCACAGCCCCACGTGCACGCGCCACTGCCACTGGTACCAATCCTCTTTGCCCAGGGAGCGGGCGCCGCGCCGATAGGCGCGCTGGAACTCCGGATCGTCCAGGAACGCGTGAAAGTTATTGAACGTGACCAGCGCGTCGTTGGCGTAGACGTCGGGAAGGATGGTCCGCGCGAGCCAGTACTCGGTGCGTACCCACCACATCCGCAGGCGGGTTCCGGTTGTCAGCCCTGTTGCCACGGCGGCAACCATAGCATTGGCGGACGTCTAGCCCGTGCCAAATACGACGGGTTCAACGGTTCACCCGCCCGAACGGCAAAACTTTTGGTAGCCACCGAATTTCGCCAACCCGCTCAGGCGCCGGCATTGCCCTGTCGAATACCGTCTACTTGCGCCACAGCACGCCGGTGCCGTCGATCTCGACGATCTCCGCGGTCACGCCGTGCTTCGCCCGATAGTCCGTTACGGCTTGTTCGCACGCCTTGATCGCGTGGTAGTCGTCGACGATGCAGAAGCCACCCGGCGACAGCCGCGGATAAAGCGCATCGAGCGCCTGGATCGTCGACTCGTACAGATCGCCGTCCAGGCGCAGCACGGAGATGCGATCGATCGGCGCATCCTGCAGCGTGTCCTTGAACCAGCCGGGAACGAACCGTACCTGATCGTCGAGCAACCCGTAACGCTCGAAATTAGCCCGCACCTCGGATTCGGGCACCCCGAGGATGCGCGCGTGACGGTGCAGCGTGATCCCTTTGTCCTGCTTGTAGTTTGCGACGTCCGGCGGCGGTACGCCGGCGAAGGAGTCGCACAGCCACACGCAGCGCTTCTCGTCCCCGTGTGCGGCCAGCACCGCGCGCATCAAGATCGACGCCCCGCCGCGCCACACGCCACACTCGACCAGGTCGCCGGGGATGTCCTCTTCCAGCACCGTCTCCACGCAATGCTGCAGGCTGGTCAGCCGCTGCATACCGATCATCGTCAAGGCATCCGCCGGCCAATCCAGCCCCAGGTCTCGCGCGTGCTTATTGAACGGGCGCTTGCGGACGAGCATTAGATTGCGGGTGCTGAACAAAGGGCGCCCCAAGCGGTACCAGCCCACGGGCACCAACTCGTCATTGCCGTACCGGGTCAAATCGCGTCGGAGCAAGTCCAGGTACGCAAACCGCGTGTCGTGGTCAGTCACGGCCAAAGCTGCCCCTTAATCCGCATGCCAGTACTCCCGGTCATGAGCCTAGACGTCCGTCGACGCCCTCAATGCGTTTCGCAGTCTATCCACTAACTTGGTCCGAATTGCCAACTTGCACCTCGGGCCATCGCGATCTCAAGGACTACGCTTCACTCCGGTGGCGCGATCACAGCGTCCCGAGCGGGTGAAGCTCTCCAGCAGATCGACGGCGCGCCCCACGCTGTCAGCGGGCTTGGTCATCTGGGCAGAGATCTCGCGGGCCCGAGCGGCGCACTCGGGGGCGAGGATC
>NZ_LZKF01000188.1:0-630 GCF_001672665.1 Mycobacterium sp. E2238
CCGGGCGTGTGGCGCGACACCGCGGAAATCGACGTCGCCCTGCGCTCGGCGGGCACGCTGCACCGCCAGCTCGTGCTGCACGTCGGGTCCGCGGCCGTGCCCGTGCAGGTGCGCCAGCTGGGTGACGCGGCGGCCCGGCTGCGGCTGGCCAAGCCCCTGCCGCTGCGGGTTTCGGACACCGGGCTGCTGCGCGATCCCGGCGAGCACCGGATCGCGGCCGGGATCGAGGTGCTCGACGTCCGGCCGCCGGCGCTGCGCCGCCGCGGCGCGGCCCGGGATCGTGCCGCGGAACTGGCAACCGGCCGCGTCCGTCCGCCCGATTACGCCCGGGCCGACGAGCTGCGCGCGATGGGCCTGCCGCCTTCGGGGCTACGGGTGGGCGACTGGGTGGTGCAGCCGCAGTGGTGGGCCGCGCGGCGCGAGTGCGCGACCGCCGCGGTGCGGGGCTGGGCCCAGGACCATGACATCGCGGCGGGAATGCCGCTCGAGACGTTGCGACAGCGCGCCGGCCTGCCCGCCGCGGAACTACTGCCGACGCTGCTGGAGGGCACCGGCCTCCAGGTGGTCGACGGGTTGGTCCGCTCGCCGGGGGCGGCCCTGCCGGCCCGGGTCGACAAGGCGGTGCGCACC
>NZ_LZKF01000189.1:0-9586 GCF_001672665.1 Mycobacterium sp. E2238
CCGGCGACCTCCACGCGGTAAACCTCTACGGCCGGGTAGCGCGGACGCAGTCCGCTGTCGGCGACAAAGCCCGCCAGGGTGCCGGGACCCACCGGCTCGCCGAATTGCGCCACCTTCCGCAGCCCCGGGGACCCGTCGACGGCGCGGTGCACCAGGAGGGGCCGCGCCGAGCGGGACGTATCCGGATCCAGGTCGTTGCGCACCACCACATACGAAATGCCTTGGCGGGCAAGGGTATCAGCCAGGCCGGCTGAGGGACGCCCGGCGGCGAACAGGCGTTGCACCGAGTCCAGCGCCCGGATGGTCTGCGGCGGGGT
This sequence comes from Mycobacterium sp. E2238, assembly GCF_001672665.1. Classification (NCBI taxonomy): domain Bacteria; kingdom Bacillati; phylum Actinomycetota; class Actinomycetes; order Mycobacteriales; family Mycobacteriaceae; genus Mycobacterium; species Mycobacterium sp. E2238. Next base: position 318 of record NZ_LZKF01000189.1, read on the forward strand.
CAACGGGATCGAGTCGCGCACGCCCCACGGACTGCTGCCGAGCACCTGCAGCGGCTCGTCATGGCTGGTGCCCCACACCTGCGTGGCGAACGGCGCCCCCGGGGCCACCAGCACCCGGCCGGGGACCGGCGTGCCCGTGTTGTGCTCGCTGAGCCAGTCGGCCGTCTCCTGCCAGTAGCGGGGAATCGCGCTGAAGGTGCCGGGTGGGGTCAGCCGGCCGGTCCACGCCAGCGAGGTGCTCACCATCAGCGCCGTCAACACGACGATCGCGACCGCCACCCGCCGGTCGCGCTCGGGGTGGGCGAACGCGCGCAGCCACGCCGAGACGGGCTCCCGACCGGGCAGCGGTATCCGGCCCAACACCTGGGCGATGCCCAGGACGATCGGAATCCGGATCACCGACCCCAGCTTGTGCACGTTGCGCAGCGGCGCTCCGCCGGCGTCCAGGAACGCCTGCACGGCGTGGGCCACCGGCGAGCCCAGCCCGCCGCTGTAACCGGCGGCCATCAACACCACACCGGCCAGCAGCATCGTCACCAGCCGTCCGCGCGCCGGCATCCGCGGGCTGGCCAGTCCCGCCAGCCCCGCCGCCGCGACCAGACAGGTGGCCAGCACGGCCGCCGAGCCGGTCACCAGCGGGGCGCCCGCGGTGGCCGTCGGCGCCACGTACGGGGTCCAGCTGTCGGTGCCGCGCAGCATCTCGGTCAGCGACGACCATTGCGTTGTCACACCGGAGGATTCGATGAAGTCCAGGAAGGGCGGGCTGATGGCACGCAGCATCACCAGCGCGACAACCCACCACAGCATCGCCAGGAACAGCGACACCAGCCACCACCCGGTGTAGCGCCACCACAACCGGTTCGGCCGGTGGCACGCCCACCAGATCACCGCGGGCAGGCAGCCGGCCAGCGTGGCGATCGCGTTGACCGCCCCCATCAACGCGACGGCCAGACCGGCCTGCGCGGCGAGCACTCGCAACGACCGGTTGACGGAAGCCCGCCCCCCCGATTTCAGCGCCAGGATCGTGGGCAGCAACACCCACGGCGCCAACATCATCGGCAGGGTTTCCGACGAGATGGATCCAAGGGTGGTCAGCACCCGCGGCGACAGCGCGAACGCCGCGGCGCCGATCGCCCGCGACGCCGGGCTGCCGATCCCGAGCGCCTCGGCGACCCGCAACAGCCCCCAGAAGCCGATGGTGAGCAGCAGCGCCCACCAGAGCCGTTGGGTGATCCATCCCGGCACGGAGAGCAGATGGCCGATCGCGAAGAAGGTGCCGTGCGGGAACAGGTAGCCGTAGGCCTGGTTCTGCGCCTGCCCGAACGGCAGGTCGCTGTTCCACAGGTTGGTGGCCCGGGCCAGGAAGCGCAGCGGGTTGGCGGTGAGGTCGAGTTTGGTGTCGGGGGAGACCCGGCCGGGGGACTGGCCGAACGTCAGCGCGCAGGCGAGCGCACCGACCAACCACAACCATCGGCGCGAAACGGGCGCGACCGGCAGGCGTGCATCCGGCGCGCCGGCCGCCGCTATCGCCGCTGAGTCCGCAGGCGGCGATCCACTGCGCCCGGCTTCGCCGCTAGCTACGGTTGCCGTACTCGACCCGGTTGAGAACTGACGACTGCGGATCGCCCCCGGGGAGTGGCGGTTTCGTGTCCTGCTGCACCATCAAGGTGATCCCGAAGATGGCTGCCGCGCCGAGCAACAGACCAACCACCACGCTCGCGGCGGCGGGCGCAATGATCCGGTTCATCGACGGCTCCTAACAGCATCGGGAAAACGTAGTCGGCTTAGCGCCAACCTAGCAGAAGGGCGTCGGCTCCCCGGCGCGCTCGTCAGGGCAGGCAGTGGCCGTGAAAGCACCGGTCGCCGTATTGGACCTGATGGGGGCCCAGCGGGTTAAGCGAAGCCGGATGGCCCCGCGCCGGTGCCACGCCGTGGTCGGCGACGGCCAGCGTGACGCCGACCGTCGTAGCGACACCCACCGACAGACCCACCGCGATGCTGGCCGCCGCGGCCAGGGTGAAACCGGTCAACGCTGGCATCTTGCCCCCTAGCCCCGCTGGCACCAGCCCAGTAGTGCCCCCGCAGCCGAAGAAGAAAACCCCCGACGAAAACCTCGTCGCTCCCCAGATCCGGAGGCCCGGATAGCGCCATGAAAGCATGGCCCGATGTCATTTTCGCGCACCTTGGCCGTGCTTGTCTCCGTGTCGGCGTTGCTGGCAGGCTGCGCTCACCACGCCGCCCGGCCACCGGGGCCGTCGACCTCGGCCGGCAAGCCTGCGGCCGCCCCGGCGCCGCCGGCCTGCGGCGACGTCACCAAGCTGCCGGTCCGCGACAAGCTGGCCCAGCTGCTGATGGTGGGCGTGAAGAACGCCGATGACGCCCGCTCGGTGGTCGACGGCTACCACGTGGGCGGCATCTTCATCGGCAGCTGGACGGACCTGGCGATCTTCAAAGGCCCGCTCGCCGACATTGCGGCGAAGGCGGGACCGCTGCCCTTGGCGGTCAGTGTCGACGAGGAGGGCGGCCGGGTGTCGCGGCTGCGGGCGCTGATCGGCGAGGCGCCGTCGCCCCGGCAGCTGGCCCAGACCCAGACCGTCACCCAGGTCCACGACTTGGCGGCCGAGCGCGGGAAGAAGATGCGCGAGCTGGGCATCACCATCGACTTCGCTCCCGTCGTCGACGTCACCGACGCCACCACCGGCGTGATCGGCGACCGCTCGTTCGGGGGCGATCCCAACACGGTCATCGCGTACGCCGGGGCGTACGCACAAGGCCTGCGCGACGCCGGGCTGCTGCCGGTGCTCAAGCACTTTCCCGGACACGGGCACGGCTCGGGTGACTCGCACACCGGCGGTGTGGTGACACCGCCGCTGAGTGACCTGCAGAACCTCGACCTGGTGCCGTACCGGACGCTGATCACCGCGACCCCGGTCGCGGTAATGCTCGGCCACCTGCAGGTCCCCGGGCTGACCGGAGACGACCCGGCCAGCCTCAGCCCCGCGGCGGTGCAGCTGCTGCGCAACGGTGTCGGTTACGGCGCTCCGCCGTTCAACGGCCCGGTCTTCACCGACGATCTGTCCAGCATGGGCGCCATCTCGGACAGGTACGGCGTCGCCGAGGCGGTGCTGCGCACCCTGCAGGCCGGCACCGACGTCGCGCTCTGGGTTACCACCGACGAGGTACCCGCGGTCTTGGACCGCCTGCAGAAGGCGGTGGCGGGCGGCGAGCTGCCCGCGCAGCGGGTCGACGACGCGCTGACGCGGGTCGCGACGATGAAGGGCCGCAGCCCCGCCTGCGGGCACTAAAGCGTGTGCCGACCCGGCGCGTTGCTTACTCTGGGGTCAGATAGACGGGCTAGAGAGGCAAGCGATGGCGGGTGGCACGAAGCGGTTACCGCGCGCTGTCCGTGAGCAACAAATGCTCGACGCCGCGGTGCAGATGTTCTCGGTCAACGGCTACCACGAGACTTCGATGGATGCCATCGCCGCCGAGGCGCAGATCTCCAAGCCGATGCTGTACCTGTACTACGGCTCCAAGGAGGACCTGTTCGGCGCCTGCCTGAACCGGGAGATGGGCCGGTTCATCGACGCCGTCCGCGCCGACATCGACTTCACGCAGAGCCCGAAAGACTTGCTGCGCAACACCATCGTGGCGTTCATGCGCTACATCGACGCCAACCGGGCGTCGTGGATCGTGATGTACACCCAGGCCACCAGCTCGCAGGCCTTCGCGCACATGGTGCGCGAGGGGCGTGAACAGATCATCGAGCTGGTCGCCGGGCTGGTGCGGGCCGGCAGCCGCAGCAGGCGGACCGACCGCGAACACGAGATGATGGCCGTCGCGCTGGTGGGCGCAGGCGAGGCGATGGCCAACCAGCTCAGCACCGGCGACATCGACGCCGACGAGGCGGCCGAGCTGATGATCAACCTGTTCTGGCACGGACTGCGGGGCGGGCCCGAGGAGCGGGAGGCCGCCGCGGCGGCGCTGCCCAAGAAGGGTGGCTCCAGCGCGGGCCGGCGCTAGCCCCTACATTCGTCATGTGGCTCGACCGCCCGCCCGCAACGTCGACTTCTTTTGCGCCGTAGTCATCGTCGGGTTGCTGGCCGGGGTCGCCGGGCTGGCGACGACGTTCGTGCTGCGCTTCGTCCAGCACGTCACCTATCACTACACGTTTGGCGCGCTGCTGGTCGGCGTTGCCGGCAGCAGCCCGGTGCGCCGCGTGGTGGGGCCGATGATCGGCGCTGCGTTGGCGGGGGTCGGGTGGTGGTTGCTGCGGAGCAGGACGCACGTGCCGCCCCTGGCGGAGACCATCGCGCGCCGCGAGCGGATACCGCGGCTTTGCTGGAGCGTCGACGCGATGCTGCAGGTGCTGCTGGTCGGCTCCGGGGCATCCCTCGGCCGGGAGGGGGCGCCGCGTCAATTCGCAGCGGCACTAGGCGATTTCGGGACGGCTTGGATCAAGCGGCTATCGCCCCGCGACCGCGAGGTGTTGCTGGCTTGCGCGGCCGGCGCCGGGCTCGGCGCCGTGTACGCCGTGCCACTGGCCGGTGCGCTGTTCTCGGCGCGGATCCTGCTCAACACCTGGCAGCCGCGGGCGCTCGGCGCGGCGTTCATTTCCTCCAGCCTGGCGGTCGCCGTCGGCTCGGCCATCACGCGCGACGAACCCAACCTGCAGTGGCCGATCGGGGAGTCCACGTACCTGCTGACCGCGCATGGGCTGCTGCTGGCGCCGCTGACCCTCGCGGTGGGACTGGCGTTCAACCGGCTGATGGCGGCGGCACGACCGGCCAAGCAGATGCGGAGCTGGGTGCTGGTCCCCGCGCTCGCCGGCGCCGGGCTGGTGATGGGCATCTGTTCGCATTGGTGGCCCGAGTTGCCCGGCAACGGCCGCAGCATCCTGACAGTCAGCTTGGCCAGCGGCATGACGCTGCTGTCGGCGCTCGCGATTCTGGCTCTGAAACCCTTGCTGACCGCGTTGTTTCTGCGCGCCGGCGGGGCCGGCGGGATGCTGACACCCTCGCTTGCCACCGGCGCGGCCGCCGGCGCGGCGCTCGTGCTGACGATCAACTGGGCGGCCGGGACCAGCCTCCACGTGCCGGCGGTGTCGCTGGCGGGGGCCGCAGGCGTGCTCGCGGTGACGCAGGGCTCACCGATCTGGGCGGCCATCTTCGTCTGGGAACTCGCCCGCCCGCCGTTGTGGTTGTTTCTGCTCTTCCTGCTGACCGCGACCAGCGCCCAGGGGCTGAAAGTGCTTGCCAAGGGCCGAGGCCCGACGCACTCGGGCTAAAGCGCCCGGACCGAGCCGGTCAGGTACGGGTAGCCCTTGGCGATGTTGCGCAGCGAGATGTCCCAGTGGTCGTGGCCCTCGTCGATGTAGAGACCCGCGGTGCCGGGGAGCACGAGCGGTTTGCCGAACCGCACGGAATACTTCACGGCGTCCGGGAACCGCGCCTCGATGTTGGCCAATACCGCCGCCGCACTGAACATTCCATGCGCGATGACGGTGGGGAAGCCGAACAGCTTGGCCGCGATCGGGTTGGTGTGGATCGGGTTGTGATCGCCGCCGACGACGGCGTAGCGCCGGATCAGGCCGGGGCTGACGCGCAGGACGGTGCTGGGCGGGGGCAGCTTGGGCTGCTTCTGTGGTGGCGGCTTGGGCTCGTCGGACAGGCTGGTGCGCTGCTGGTGCAGGAAGGTCGTCACCTGATGCCACGCGGTGTCGTTGCCGACGCTCACATCGGTCACCAAGTCGACCAGCAGACCTTTGCGGTGCTCGCGCAGGTTCTCGGCGTGCACGTGCACGCCGACGGCGTCGGTGACCGCGATCGGCCGGTACTGCGTGATGTGGTTCTCGACGTGCACCGAACCCATTGCGGCGAAAGGGAAGTCGAAGCCGGTCACCAGCGACATCATCGCGGGAAAGGTCAACGCGAACGGATAGGTGAGCGGCACATTGTTGCCGTAGCGCAGTCCGGTGACCCCGGCGTACTCGGCCACGTTCGTGCGGTCGATGGGCATTTCCTCGATGTCCACCGTGCGGGTGGGCAGCTGGTCGCCGCGGGACACCACCGGCAGCGCCCCGGCCGCCGCACGCAGCATGTTCTTCAGGCCGCTTGGCTGATTCATCGCGTTCTCCTCAGCTATGCGCCCAGCATGGCCTGGCCGCAGACGCGGATGACGTTGCCCGTCACCGCGTTTGACGCCGGGCTCGCGAAGTAGGCGATGGCCTCCGCGACATCGACGGGTTGGCCGCCCTGCAGCAGCGAGTTCATCCGGCGGCCCACCTCGCGGGTGGCAAGCGGGATGGCTGCCGTCATCTGGGTCTCGATGAAGCCCGGCGCCACGGCGTTGATCGTGATGCCCTTGGCGTACAGCTCCGGCGCCAGCGCCTGGGTCAGGCCGATCATCCCGGCCTTGGTGGTGGCGTAGTTCGTCTGCCCGCGGTTGCCCGCGATGCCGGCCATCGAGGACAGCCCGACGATCCGGCCGCCCTCGCCGATGGTGCCGTTGGCCACCAGCCCTTCGGTAAGCCGTAGCGGGGCAAGGAGATTGACGGCCAGAACCGCATCCCAGCGGGCGTCGTCCATGTTGGCCAACAACTTGTCGCGGGTGATGCCTGCGTTGTTGACCAGCACGTCGGCGCGGCCGCCGTGGTGCTCGCGCAGGTGCTCGGAGATCTTGTCGACGGCGTCCTCGGCGGTGACGTCGAGCCATAACGCGGTACCCCCGACCCGGCTGGCCGTTTCGGCCAGCGTCTCGGCGGCCGACTCGACGTCGATCGCGACGACGCGCGCCCCGTCGCGGGCGAACACCTCCGCGATCGTCGCCCCGATGCCGCGGGCGGCGCCGGTCACGATGGCGACCTTGCCGTCCAACGGCCGCTCCCAGTCGGCCGGCGGCGTGGAATCGGCCTCGCCGATGTAGAACACCTGGCCGTCGACATAGGCGGACTTGGCCGACAGGATGAACCGCATGGTCGATTCCAGGCCCGTCGCAGCGGGTTTGGCGTCGGGTGACACATACACCAGCGCCACCGTGGTGCCGTTGCGCAGCTCCTTGCCCAGCGAGCGGGTGAACCCCTCCAGGGCGCGCTGCGCGATCCGCTCGTGCGGACTGGCGGCGGCGTCGGGCGTGGTGCCGACCACCGCGACGCGCGCCGAATGGCCCAGGTTGCGCAGCAGCGGCGTGAAGAACTCGTACAACCCCCGGAGTCCCTCGGGCGTCGTGATGCCCGTGGCGTCGAACACCAGGCCGCCGAACTGGTCGGCCCAGCGCCCGCCGAGATTGTTGCCAACCAGGTCGTAGTCCTTGTCCAGCGCGGCGCGCAGCGGCTCGACGATGCGCCCCTCGCCGCCGATCAGCAGGGAGCCCGCCAGGGGCGGGTCACCGGGCCGATAGCGGCGCAGCGTCTCGGGCTGCGGGACCCCGAGCTGCTTGGCGAGAAACGATCCAGGACCGGAATTGACAACCTGAGAAAACAGATCGGACGAGACCTTGGGAGCCACCGGAGCTACCTTCCATGCGCTTGCGAAGTCGGGGTGTGCCTACTGCCCACCGTATCGGGGACGAACTTACTTCAGAGTAAGAACAGTGGGTAGTATGGCCCCAGACGGGCATCCCAAAACCGACAGACGGCAGATACACGGAGAAGACAGTGGCCCCTGCAAGTTCCGAGGCAAGCAACCAGCGCAGTTCGCAACGGCGACGCGTCGCCGTGCTCGGCGGCAACCGCATCCCGTTCGCCCGGTCCGACGGCGCCTATGCCGAGGCGTCCAATCAGGACATGTTCACCGCCGCGCTGGGTGGGCTGGTCGACCGGTTCGGGTTGACCGGCGAACGACTGGGCGCGGTGGTCGGCGGTGCCGTGCTCAAGCACAGCCGTGACTTCAACCTGACCCGCGAATGCGTGCTGGGCTCCGAGCTGTCGTCCTACACGCCGGCGTTCGACCTGCAGCAGGCCTGCGGCACCGGGCTGCAGGCGGCCATCGCCGCGGCCGACGGCATCGCATCCGGGCGTTACGACGTCGCCGCCGCCGGCGGGGTGGACACCACTTCGGACCCGCCGATCGCCCTGGGTGACAACCTGCGCCGCACGTTGCTCAAGCTGCGCCGGTCCAAGTCCAACGTCCAGCGGCTGAGGCTGCTCGGCACGCTGCCCGCCAACCTGGGCATCCAGATCCCGGTCAACAGCGAGCCGCGCACCGGACTGTCCATGGGCGAGCACCAGGCGATCACCGCCAAGGAGATGGGCATCAAGCGGGTCGACCAGGACGAGCTGGCCGCGGCGAGCCACCGCAACATGGCCGCCGCCTACGACCGCGGTTTCTTCGACGACCTGGTCACCCCGTTCCTCGGGCTCTACCGCGACGACAACCTGCGGCCGGACTCGTCGGCGGAGAAGCTGGCGAAGCTCAAGCCGGTGTTCGGCGTGAAGTCCGGCGACGCAACGATGACGGCCGGCAACTCGACCCCCCTGACCGACGGCGCCTCGGTTGCGCTGCTGGCCTCCGAGGAGTGGGCGGCCGCCCACTCGCTGCCGCCGCTGGCCTTCCTGGTGGACGCGGAGACCGCGGCCGTGGACTACGTCAACGGCCGCGACGGCCTGCTGATGGCGCCCACCTACGCGGTGCCGCGGCTGCTGGCCCGGAACGGCCTGAGCCTGCAGGACTTCGACTTCTACGAGATCCACGAGGCCTTCGCCTCGGTGGTGCTGGCCCACCTGCAGGCGTGGGAGTCGGAGGACTACTGCAAGGAGCGGCTGGGCCTGGACGCCGCGCTCGGGTCGATCGACCGGTCCAAGCTCAACGTCAACGGCTCGTCATTGGCCGCCGGCCACCCCTTCGCCGCGACCGGTGGGCGCATCCTCGCGCAGGCCGCCAAGCAGCTCGCCCAGAAGAGGGCGGAGCAAAAGGGTGGCGCGGCCAAGCCGCTACGGGCCCTGGTCTCGATCTGCGCCGCGGGTGGCCAGGGCGTGGCCGCGATCCTGGAGGCGTGAGCCGTCTTCGGGGTCGGCCGGTTCATGAAATCGGTCACAGCGGGTTAGTAATTCGGGCGGACGGGTATTCGAGTGCCCGGATGACCCCGTGTTGTGGTCTGACCCCCCGACCCCGACGGCAATACGGGGCATCCCTGAAACGACCGCCGGTCACCGCGGACGGGCGTACGAAAAGGGCCGCCGCTGGAGTGAGGGGATCCAGCGGCGGCCTTTTTGTGCGACGCGTGCCGTGAAACAAAAACCCCGCTCCCATCTGGGAACGGGGTTTTTGCTT
>NZ_LZKF01000190.1:0-27721 GCF_001672665.1 Mycobacterium sp. E2238
ATGTCATCCCACGATTCGTCGTAGGCGGGGGCCGCGGATCCGGGTGACGACTCGTGCAGCGCCAGGCATTCGTCGGCCTCCTGACGCGCGGCGGCCAGATCGGTCACCGTGGCCGGCCCGCTGACGCCGGCCAACAAGGCCACCCCTTCGGGCAGGGCCGCTTCGAGACCGGTGACCCAGCGGCGCGCCACCGCGGCCTGCTCTCCGGGCAGCACGGTGTAGATGGTGTTGCCTGCCAAGGCGCTGCGACCGGGCCGTGACCAGCCGAACCCGGCGGTGGCGCGCTCAAACGCCAGCAGTAGGGCGGTGTCGCGCTTGGCGCCGACGAATGCCTGGCGCTGCACGAGTCGTCACCCGGATCCGCGGCCCCCGCCTACGACGAATCGTGGGATGACATCCTGCTGCAGCGGTTACGGACCGCGGCGCGAGCCGGCCGGTCTCCGACCCGTGGACCCGTGGCCGAGCTGGGCCGACACGACCGCGCTCACGGAACCGACTACCTCGCCACCCTGCGGGCGTGGCTCGAGGCGCTGGGCGACCCGGCCGAAGCCGGCGAGCGTCTGGGAGTACACGAAAACACGGTGCGTTACCGGCTGCGCAAGATGGCCGAAATCACCAATCTCCCGTTGGATAACGCCAGGAAGCGGCTGGCCATGATGATCGAACTCGCGGCCACCGATATCGATTGAGCGAACGCTGTCGTAATCCGACAACGAGCGGCGACGCCATTGTCGGACTTCGGCAAGCCGTGCGGCATCCACCCGCGCCACCATCGAGGTGAGAAACCCACGGCCTTTCCCGATCCGTCGATAGGACATCCGATGACTAGCCCGCGTCACGATGATCGACCGCCGTGCCAGCCCGGGCCCGGCGACCACGCCGCGCTGGAGACGTTCACCGTGCCCTTTCCGCGAAGGCTGTTCTCTCGGCTGTTCGGCTGCAACCCGCTGCTGCGGGCAAGCGACCGGGTGGAGGCGCTGCTTCTGGTGCTGGCCGTCGCGGTGTCTCTGTTCACCGTGCCGATCGCCGCTGCCATCGGCACCGCGGTCCATGACTCTCGCAGCCGCCTCTACGCGGAGCAGGTCCAGACGCGCCGCCCGGTGACCGCGACTGTCGTCGGGGACAGCCGCTCCCCGCGAAAATTCGACAGCCGGACAGTCCAGATGCCTGCCCGCTGGGATTTTGCCGGGGCCGAGCGCACTGGAGACATCGCCGCACCCCCCGCGGCCAAAGTCGGTGACGACGTGGAGATCTGGGTCGACGGTCAGGGCTCGCCGGTGACCCGACCGGATTTGTCGCCCCGGGACCAGGCGGTCACGATCGCCGTCGCGATCTGGTGTGCCGTAAGCCTCACGGCGGCCGCTTCGTTCGCCGGCGCCCAGCACGCCCTCGACCGAGCGCGCTACGCCGGATGGCAGCGCGACTTCGACCGTGTCATCGGGCAACGGTGAGCTGATGGCGGCACCACCGATCGGGCACCCGGTCCCGCAGCGAGCGCCCGCAAGGAACCTGCGCTGTCGGCTCGGAACAATGACGAACACCGGCGTTGTCCAATTCGGGCAAACGCCTCAGCGCCCACCCGGACCACCATGGAATTACCCACCGCGACCCGCGCGATGGCTCCGACGCACGTTGCCCCTCACGGGCTCCGGGTCGTCAGGGGCAGCTGCCACACGCCGGCCCGCCTCTGACGACATCCCTACGCAGGAAAGGAATTACGCGATGAGCAGTTGCACCCCCGCCGTTCTGACGCCGCAGCACTACCGCCGACTGCAGGACGAACTCGTCGCGCTGCGCTCCCAGCGCGGCGTCGAAGTCCCCGACGACACAATGGATTACGGCGGGACCCGCGGGGCGCGCCCCGCGGCACGACGACAACGCATCCGCGAGATCGAGGACCTGCTGGCGGCGGCCGCGGTGCGTGGCAACCCCGCAGGCGAACGGATCGCGGGCCCGGGCATGGTGGTGACGATCCGCTACGACGCCAGCGGTGAAACGGAAACGTTGCTGCTCGGCCGGCGGGGCGCCGAAGACGCCGACGTCACGGTGTACTCCATGGCATCGCCGCTGGGCCGGTGCATCGCCGGTGCTCGTCCCGGTGAGCAACGCATCTACGCGATTCCGCATGACAAGGGCCAGCTCGTGACTCTGCTCAAGGCCACTCCGTACCGGGATGCATCACGAAGCCGCACGCGCGCAACGGATGCAGCCGCCCAACGCGGCTAAGCGGCCGCTTGATCGGCAGCCATTGACCGCCATCGAGAGAAGGGGAAACGAACATGACTAGCGTGCAACCCGCGTGGCTAACGCCGGAGGCCTATGTGCGGCTCCAGCAAGAGCTGGCCACCCTGCGGGAGTCGTTTGACGGCAACGCGTTTGGCGATGCCGCCGATGAGAGCGCCGCGGCCGTCCAGCGCGCGCGGCGGCTGAGGATCCGACGGATCCATGACCTGCTGGTCAACGCCGTCGTCGGAGAGGATCCACCCGACGACGGAATCGCCGAACCGGGCATGGTCTTGACCGTCCGCTACGACGACACCGGTGACATCGAGACGTTCCTGCTGGGCGCGCGTGGTGCCGAGTACGGCGATGTGGAGGTGTACTCGGTCAATTCCCCGCCGGGTGCGGCCATCACGGGGGCACGTCCCGGTGAGCGGCGCAAGTATGTGCTGCCCCATGGGGTCGGGCTCACCGTCACGCTCCTGGACGCGGTGCCATACGGTACCCACCTCGCCGGTATGAACTGATGCCGGCCGGGAAGCCTGCAGTGTCTAGCGCTTTGGGCCCGAGATGATTGTGCTGCCATGCTATTCGAGCTGATCGACCCGGTGGCGACGATATTCCTTCTCGTGGCAGTGCTCTTTCTGACGATGGCGGTCGCTTATGGGCGCTCGTGAGCGCCCCGCCCCCTGTTCGCGAAAGGTCCGTGAGGATTTTCGGTGTGCCCGTGGGATGCTCGATCGAAGAGTGCGGCTACCGGGCTGGACAACAGCGCGTGCGATGGAGGCACCTCGGCGATGAGCGTTTCAGGTCAGATGCAGCGCTTTGCGCGCGAGCACGGAAAACAGGTCGTCGTCGGAAGCGTCCCGTGGCGCTACTACAGACTCGGCACGGGACCGACTGTCCTGTGGTTGACGGGTGGATTGCGTCGGGCCGCCGTCGCGTCGGCGTTTCTCGAAAGGCTTGCCACTCGGCATGCCGTCATCGCCCCCGATTACCCACCTGTCCTGACTATCGCGGAGTTCATGGCCGCGTTCGACGAAGTGTTGCGTACGGAATCCACCGACGGCGTCATGCTGGTGGGTCAGTCGTACGGCGGGATGCTGGCACAGGCGTATCTCGCGCACCGCCCACACGCCGTTCAGCGCCTCGTTCTGTCGAGCTCCGGACCCGCGGACTTCGCTCGGCCGTGGGTTGTTGCGGAGGAACTGTTCATCCTGCTCGCGCGCGTGCTGCCGGAAGCGATGCTCAAGAACCTGGTGTCCGTCGGGCTGGCTCGATTGGCTCACCAACTCCCGCAACCCACACGGACCGAAATGACGGAGGTCATTCGCACCGTCGTGCATGACGAGTTGCGCCGGTCCGACGTGGTCTCGCACTTCAGCGTCGCCGCGGACGTCATCCGCAGACGCATCGTTAGCCCCGCCGCGTTCGAGGGGTGGCGAGGCGACGTCGTGGTATTGAGCGCCAAGAACGATCCGACCCAAAGCCCGCGGGATATAACGCGGTATGAGCGGTTGTTCGGGCGCCGCCCCGAGGTCATGAGCCTCGGCGAACTTGGGCACGTCGCGGCCCTGGTCGATCCCGACCGCTACGCGGACGAGCTCGAGCACGCGCTCAGGTAAGTGTTGTGGCGCAACTGATTCCGAGCCGGAGGACGTCGAACCGAAATGACGCCACGCCGACCGAGGCAACCGCAAGCAATCCAGACGGATAGGCTGGTGGCCTGGACGCTGTGCTCATAGGGGAGGTAACGACATGCCCGCACCGTCAGCCGAGGTCTTCGACCGCCTGCGTCAGCTCGCCGCGATCAAAGACGCCGCCGCACGCCAGACCAAGACGATCGACGAGGTCTTCACCGGCAAACCGCTGACCACGATTCCCATCGGCACGGCCGAAGACGTCGAAGCGGCATTCGCCGAGGCACGGGCGGCTCAGGCCGACTGGGCGAGCCGCCCGGTCTCCGAGCGCATCGACGTCATCAGCCGCTATCGCGACCTGGTCGTCGACAACCGCGAGTTCCTGATGGATCTCTTGCAAGCCGAGGCCGGAAAGGCCCGCTGGGCGGCGCAGGAGGAGATCGTCGATCTCATGGCGAACGCGAACTACTACGTGCGCGTCGCCGCCGACCTCCTCAAGCCGCGCAAGGTGCAGGCGCTGCTGCCGGCTGTCGGCAAGACCACCGTGGTCTACCAGCCCAAGGGTGTCGTCGGGGTGATCTCGCCGTGGAATTACCCCATGACGCTCACGGCGTCCGACTCGGTGCCGGCGTTGCTGGCGGGTAACGCGGTGGTGCTCAAGCCGGACAGCCAGACCCCGTATTGCGCGCTGGCGTGTGCCGAGCTCTTGTACGAGGCCGGCCTGCCGCGAGCCCTCTACGCGATCGTGCCAGGGCCGGGCTCGGTGGTGGGCACCGCAATCATCGACAACTGTGACTACTTGATGTTCACCGGCTCGACCGCCACCGGCAGGCAGCTCGCCGAACACGCGGGCCGTCGGCTGATCGGCTTCTCGGCCGAACTCGGGGGCAAGAACGCGATGATCGTCACCCGTGGCGCCAACCTCGACAAGGCCGCCAAGGCGGCCACCCGCGCGTGCTTCTCGAACGCCGGCCAGTTGTGCATCTCCATCGAGCGGATTTACGTCGAGAAGGACATCGCCGACGACTTCGTCGGCAAGTTCGGCGCGGCGGTGCGGAACATGAAGCTGGGGACCGCGTACGACTTCTCGGTCGACATGGGCAGCTTGATCTCCGCGGATCAGCTGGACACGGTGACCGACCACGTAGACGACGCGAAAGCCAAGGGCGCCAAGGTGATTGCGGGCGGCAAGGCGCGGCCCGACATCGGGCCGCTGTTCTACGAGCCCACGGTGCTGGCCGACGTCACGCCGGAGATGGAGTGTGCGGCCAACGAGACGTTCGGGCCGGTCGTGTCGATCTACCCCGTCGCCGACGTGGATGAAGCCGTCGAGAAGGCCAACGCCACCGAGTACGGGCTCAACGCCAGCGTGTGGGCCGGCTCGTCGACGGAAGGCGAGCAGATCGCCGCCCGGTTGCGGTCGGGGACGGTGAACGTGAACGAGGGTTACGCGTTCGCATGGGGCAGCCTCAGCGCCCCGATGGGCGGGATGGGCCAGTCCGGTGTCGGTCGCCGGCACGGACCCGAGGGTCTGTTGAAGTACACCGAATCGCAGACGATCGCGACCGCGCGCGTGTTCAATCTCGATCCGCCGCTTGGCATTCCGGGGACGCTGTGGCAGAAGTCGCTAGTTCCCGTTGTGCGCGCGGTGATGAGGCTCCCCGGGCGCAACTGACTACAGCCGCTCGCCGCATCCACGTATGGTCGGGCCGGCTGTAGATTACGTCGCAATCTTCTGCCATCGGTATGGCAAATCGCGTTACGCTCCTCGATATAGCGTCACATCGCACGTCAGGAGCCGCCATGAAGGCCGACGAGAAGCAATATGAGGAAGACGCTCGCCGATTACGCCAGTACGGCACCTTCGATAAGTTCTCTGATGCTGACCTGCAGCGGCTCGCCCGAGCGGCTCATCGCACTTCGACGTCGGCCCCATTGCCGCTGATTCATGAGCAGACGCCGTCGGACTCCTGCTACATCCTGCTCAGCGGGGAGGTCGGGGTCTACGTCGGCCGGGACCGCGTCGCCGTCCTGGGTCCGGGCGAGGTGATCGGCGAATCGGCGCTCCACCGTGGGAAGCTGCGTTCCGCGACCGTTACGACGATCGGGCCGGCCGAGGTCTTGCGCATCGAACGCGCTGATCTCGCCAGAATGCTCGACGAGATGCCGGCACTTCGCGAAATCATCGACGCATCCATCGCGCGGCACGTGCCGGTCGAGCTGCCGCCGAAGCCAAAACCACCGCGCATGAAGTTGGGCGCCTCAGTCCGCACCGAATTGGTCGAGCGATTTGAGCAAACCGCCAACAGCGCTGGTGTGGACGTCGCGGCCGCGGTTGAGGACGCACTTACTCAGTGGATCGAGCGCAACAGCACGGCGTAGCCAATCTCGTTCCACGCCTTTGCGTTCCGCAAGACTCGGTGGCAGGTCGCTGCCCCGCTTCCATTGACCACCTTCTACTACGGGGCGTAGTATCCAGGTATAGGGCCGCGCACAAGGGGGTGCAACGTGAGGTGGAGTTTCGCCCAGATCGGGCTGCTGATCATCTGCGCTTTTCACGTCATTCAGGCCGTGATCGGCCTCGTCGTCAATCCCAGCTTCGCGACCGGTCCTACCGCGCCGACCGTTCAGCTGCTCGGGATGGACTACAACGGCTGGCACGCCGTCGCCGGTCTCGCGCTGTTTACTCCCGGTCTGGTGTTCGCGCTGCGCAAGTCCTGGGCCGTGCTATATCTGTTGCTCGCCGCGATAGCCGGTGCGCTGCCCGGCATTTGGGCGTTCTTCTCACATCAGGTGGCCTACGTCTTCACCTTCCCAAACAACGTCACCGACGCGGTGGTGCACCTGCTGACCGCTGGGGTGATGGTCGCCGTGGCGGCCGTCCAGGTCCGACTGGATGGTGGACTGAAGAACTCGCTCGTCGATCTCCGGAAAGCCCGGTAGCTCGCCGCCGCGACCCTATTCGCTGAACAGCGTATTCAGCTCGTCGAAGCTCGCGGCTCCGGTGAGTCCCTCGAAGGAGCCGTCCTCGATCAGCTTCCGCGCGGCGGCCAGGAACGCACCCCACGCGACCCGACTGAAAGCCGAGCCGACGCTGATCCGTCGCACCCCCAACTGCGCGAGGTCCGTCACCGTCAGCCCCGTGTCGGACGACATCAGAACGTTGACCGGATATGGCGCCACGGCGTCGACCAGAGTGGCGATGTCCTCTCGGGTGCGGATCCCCGGCGCGAAGAGCACCTCGGCTCCCGCCTCACCGTAAGCCTGCAGCCGCCGGATGGCCTCGGCGAGCGGATCGGGGTGGCCGTAAAGGAAGCATTCCGCGCGGCCGGTCAGCATGACGTCGGCTCCCGAATCGTCGATCGCGGAACGCGCAGCGCGGACGCGGTCGGTGGCCTCGGCCAGCTCGAAGAGCGGCGCGCCGGCGTTGCCGGTGCCGTCTTCGACGGAGAGGCCGGCCACGCCGGTGGCCACGCAGCGCGCCACATTGTGCGCCAGCTCGTCCGGACTTCGGGCATAGCCGGCCTGGAAATCGGCATTGACGGGCACGCTGACCGCGGCCACTATTTCGGCGATGTTGTTCAGTGCCTCGTCGACGGAGAGCGCGGTCACCGTGTCGGGCAGACCGCGCGCGAAGCAGAGTCCGGCGCTCGTGGTGGCCAGTGCAGGGAAGCCCAGCTTTGCAAGCGCGATTGCCGAACCGGCGTCCCACGGATTCGGGATGAGAAAACACCCCTGTTGATGGAGTCGGCGAAAACGGGCTCCAATGTCGCCGCGGGATTCCACAACCCGATTATGCTCGCGCCCATGTGAAGTCGCCACACCGCCGCCCGATCGACTCCAGAATCGAAATCACTTGTGCGCGTTGGCATTCACACAAGGCCGGGCTGGGATCAACCCGGAGCGGCGGGGAACCCGACGGCGGTCGTCGGTGCGCCAGGAGCGCCAGCCGCCGGACCGCCGGGACCGCCGCCAAGACGACTGGCCGCAAACGCCGCGCCCTGGTCGATCATCGCCGTGTTGGTCGAGTACGTGTCGTGTGCGGCGAAATTCATTCCGTCGGAGCAGATCGGGTCACCCTCGGCGCATACCTGGACGGTCTTGGCCTGATAGAGCGGACCGATGACGACCGGCGGCTCGCCCAAAAAGTTCATCGCCTTCTCGCTTGGCAGTGCGAAGAGCACGACCGACGAGACATGGTTGGCCACCTCGGGGTCCAACGGTTTGGGCACGGAGGCCGGATCGATCCCAGCCGGCACGGCCGCCGAGGTGACGAACCCCATCACGGCAGCGCCCTGGGAATAGCCGGCGAGCACCATTTTGGTGTTGGGGCAGTCGTGCGCCGTCGAAACGACATGCGCGCCCGCGTCCCTGATGCCCGCCTCGCCCGCGTTCGTCCAGTCGTGGGTGGCGGGATAGTTGACCGGATAGACGTCGAGCGACTTTGCGCCAACGCGCGGCCGCAGCGAGTCGACGAATGCCTGTCCGGTCGCGCCGAGTCCCGGCGGGTCATCGGTGCCGCGCGCGAACAGCACCTGCACGTCCGGGCATGGATCGGCAGCAGCGAACGGAATGGCAGAACCGAGGACCGGAGCGCTGACGCCCGCCGCCGCGAGGACGGCGGAAACAAGCAAATGGGGTAGGTGACGTGCGGTCATGTGCGGTGCACCCCCCAACAGATGCGGTATCTAAACCACGATCTTTCATGCGGTGCCCCGCGTGGTCAAGGTGTATTGCTGGCTAGCCTTCGTTGACGAGGTCCGCGAGGAACGCGGGTAACCGCCCGGCGCCAAAGTCATAGAACCGCGCCCATAGCGGTTCGACCGATATGCGCACCATCTGCTTATACGTCGACCGCACGTTGCGTTCGAACTCGGCGAATTGCGGGCCGTCCATAGAGCTCCTCGCCGCCGCGAGATACTCGTCGGTGACGCCGTCGACGGTTTGCAGCGTGGCGAGCCCGCGTACCAGGAGGGCTTTCGCCTCTTCCGGGCTGGAGCCCGAATCGATCGTCAGTGCCACCTGCGGACGTGCCGAAAGCGCCCGCGCTTTCGGAGAGGTCGGTGCGGTGGAGACGACGATGCGTTCGCCGCTCCAGTGAAACCCGACCGGGATGACGCGCGGGAAGCCATCGTGCCCGTTGTAGGCGAGCCTGGCCATGGAGCCGGAGAGCAGCTTCTGGGCCCCGGGGAGGCCAAGCTCCCGGGCCAACTCCTGGGTGTTCATCACACTCGTAGTCCTACACCGGACCGCGGGCTCACAGCTGGCCGAGGCGCTCGCTCACCCGGGCCAGTGCCTCGTCGAAGATCTCCACCTTCTCGCCGCGCTTCTCGTTCGCGGGCTGGGCGGAGCCGCGGGCCCCTTCGGCCTCCACCCGAGCCGCACCCCGGCGCCGCAACAAGCTGAAGTTCTTGTCGCGCGCCTGCCTGAGCCGGCTCTGCAAATCCTTGAGCGACTTCTCGTCCATGCGCATGAGGGCCTCGGGATGGCTCTCGCCGATCAACGAGCTTTCCTGCTGGGTCAGGTTCACCTGGTGGCTGCTCACCCCTAGATTCATAGCCCGCTCCGGGCGTACCGGCGCGTCGAATGTCCGCGACCACGCCGAGTCGTCACGCCGGGGCCATCCCGAGTTCACATCGCCGGAGGCGTGGGTAGTCCTTAGCGACGAAGGAGGTTGCGATGGGCAGGCATTCGAAGGACGAGGACGAGCCAAAGGGGGGCCGACCCGGTCCCGCGGATCAGGGCGGCGAAGGTGGAATGGCGACGCGTGAGAACGCGCCGGAACTCACCGAACCGGACCGCGAGGACTGAGGGGCGAGCGCACCAAACGGGGCCCGTTTCGAGCGGCCCCCGCGGCGGGTAGCCGAGAGGTCTCATTCACGACGAAAATGGATAGATGCCATTCGAACAGGCGCCGCCGCCGCCCCAATCGGCGCCGGGCTGGTACCCCGACCCGGCGGGGGTTGGCCACGGGCTGCAACGGTATTTCGACGGCACCAGCTGGACCAGCGAGTGGGCGTTCGCCGCAGAACCGCCGAAGAAAGAGACTCCCGGGAAGGCGGCCCTGGCCCTCGCGGCTTTGGGCTTCCTCGTCCTGCTCATCATCGTCGGGAAGACCTGGGTTTTCGACCAGAAGAAGGACGCCCCATCGACCCCGAGCAGTTCGGCCACAGCGGGACCGCCGACCGAGGCTGCGCCGACTACACCGCCCGGCCCCAAGAAGCCGGACGGAGTCACCTTCACCACCGCACCCGGCCCGAACGGCGACGTGGTCAACGCCCGATTCGCCATTCGTGACAATTACACCGAACAGATGATCAAAGACGGTGCGCGGACGGACACCATCGACATCCTCAGATATGCGAGAGCGACGTATCCCGACGCTTCCGCGGTGAACGTGCAAGGCACCTTCCCGATGACCGACCCGTACGGCAACACCGCGACTCACGTCGCCATCGACCTCACGTATTCACGAGAGACCTTGAACAAGATCAACTTCGATGGCATCACCAAAGCCAGCATCTGGGAGATCCGCGATTCCGGCACTATTCTTCCGGCTTTTCAGCCGTAGACCCGCGGGCGGATAATCGCGTCGTGCCCACCGAACCCCCGCGCCCGTCCCGGGCCGTGCCGAAGCCGCCTCGGGTGCGTACCACGCCCGAGGATCTGGAGAGGTTCGGCGACGAGGAGCAGATGCGCTCGGCGTCGGACGAAGCCCGGCTCCGCGACGAGCGACCGCCGCATCACGATTAGCCGCCGGCGAGGCGTTCAACCTGACGAGACGCGGTCGATGTGGGCGAGGAAGTGCGTCAACACCGCCTCGGGTGCCTCCAGTTGCGGCCAGTGCCCGATGTCGTCGGCGAGCATCACGACATTGGGTTCGGGAATGACCTCGGCATAGCGGCGCGCCATGTGCGCGCCGGAGTTGGGGTCGATGGGCCCGTCGATCAATCGCATGGGAACCGCGGTCTGCCGCATCGCGCGCACCCACCGGTTTCGGTGTGCGTAGCGATCGTTGATGAACCGGCCGACTTTGTGCAGCACCCGCCGGCCATCGTTGTAGTCCAAGATCTGGTTGAACACGTCCATCATGTGCCGGGTCGGCTTGGTGTTCGGGCCGAACATTTCGCGCAGCGTGGGCTCCAGCAGCCGACGGGACACCGGACTGCCCTGCACTTGACTGAAGACGTCGCCCAACGGCGTGCCAGACATCAGCTTCTGCGCCATTCTGGGCTTGTATGCCTCGACGAACATTCCGCCGTTGAGCCAGGTGATGGAGTCGATGCGCAGGGCGCCATAGGCTTGCTGACCGAATTCGTGGCGAGCCAGCATCTCCTGGCATACGGAATCTCCTATGTCGTGGGCCAGGATGTGCGCGTTGGTGATGTTCAGGTGGGACAGCAGGGCTTCGTGCATGTCGGCGTGGTCGCCCACCGAGTACTCGTAGGCCACCGGTTTGTCGGAGAACCCCATGCCGATCATGTCGGGGGCAATGACGGTGAACCGTTGCGTCAGCGTGGGCCAGATCTGCGCCCAGTCAAAGGAATTGAACGGATAACCGTGGATCAGCAGCAGCGGCGGTCCGCTGCCCTCGATGCGGTAGAAGATGTCGAAGCCGAGGTAGTCGAAGTACTCGCCGGCCGCCAGCCAGCGTTGCAGTTCAGCGTCCATGACAGTCATCATCCTTCGCCGGTGAGCGCGTCGCACGACAACCTTTTCGGTTGTCGCCACGGTGTGGCCCGCGATGCGTCCGAACAGCTTGCGGGACAGGGCGCCTCAGCGCAGCGGTTCGTCCCGGCGTATTGGCGGCCGGAGCCGAGGCTATTCTCCGCCGGGCGAGGCGCCATAGGATAGCCAGCATGCGTCGCCGTGTTCCGAGCCCGACTTTGTGATGGCAATTACCAATACCGAGCTCAGCTTCCTCCTGGAGGCGTCGCGCCGCGGCCTGCTTCCTCAGCAAGGCCGCATCCTTGAATTCGGCGAGGCCGAGACCATGATCGATGTGGCGCAGGCGATCCCGATCCTTCTCGAAGAAGGGCCACGGCGCGACGCGTTGCTCGCCGAGCCGGCGCCGGACGGTATGCCCCAGATCTATGCCGACGCCAAACGCATCTACCGATCCCTGTTCGACTTCCGCAGCTACAACGCCATCGATCTGCTCCCGCCCAACGACTACCGCCTGCAGCAGGATCTCAACCTGCCCTTCGACCTTGGGAAGAGGTTCGACGTCTGCATCAACAACGGCACGAGCGAGCACGTCTTCAATCAGGCCAATTGCTACAAGGCGATTCATGATCACACCGCCCCAGGCGGCGTGATGATCCACTGGACACCATGCCTGGGATGGATCGACCACGGCTTCTACAACATCCAGCCAGGGTTCTTCCACGACCTGGCCACCGCGAACGGCTATGAGATCCTGCTAGCCGTCCTGTCGAGCGAGACCATGATGATGCCGATAATCCCCGGCCAAATCACCGCCGAGTTCGTCGGCGCCAATCCGGGCATCCGGGACAGCCTCGCCTGCGCCGTCCTGCGCAAGACCACGGATGAACCTTTCCGCTTTCCCTTGCAGGGGGTCTATTCCTTTCTCAAGGAACTGACGGACCGGGTAGAAGCGAAACGTATGGCGCATGTGATGGCGCCCAGCTCCGGCGAGGGAGGACAGCAACCGCGACGGCCCGACGATCCTACTGCCATCGGGTCCTAGACATAGGCTTCGCGTATGCGCGACCTTGGGGTATCGATGGTGAGCTTCGGCTAGTAGCACGCGCGTGGTTCGTAGCCCGGGAATTGAATTGCCATACCCCGAGTACCCAGCTGATCGATCAATTACTAGACGAGCGGTCATGGTGGCAACTGGACGGGTGCGACCTCGCTCGACCGAGCCCTTTTAAGCAAGAGCCCTAGTAATGTCCAGCGATGTGGGTGACCGAGACGCCAAGTATCGGACGACTCGATGCAGCTGAAGTATCTCACCATCGCCGAGCTGGTTGCGGGGGCCGGCGGTGATCCGTGGGAGGTCAACCGGACTCTGCAGGCTGGTAGCCCGGCCCAGATTGAGCGTCTGGCCGAAGCCTTCCACGGCGCTGGACGCTCTACCGCCGAGGCCGAGCATGCATTCGCTCAGGCCCAGCAACGCTTCAACGCTGCCTGGAACCACCAAGACGGCAGCCCAAGCCCAATCAACAGCTCCGATGAAGTGCAGCGCACGATCAAATCGCTCGGCGCGCAGTCTGAGCAGTTGCCGAAGATCGGCGCTGACTTGGAAAATATCGCCGCCGCGTTGGCCGAGGCGCAAAAGGGCGGTGCCGCCGAAATCGCCGCGTTGGAACGTCAGTTACAGCTGCTCGACAAGATCATCGGCGCGGCGACCCAGGACCTCCAAGATCCCGCGCTCGACGCGAAGTCCAGGAGTGAACTCCAATCGTTGATCAATGACGCCAAAGCCGACGCCGTCGATGACACCCGGGATGCTCTCCATCAGCTCAACTCCATACGTAACGGCTACTCGACGACGTTGCAGAAGTCACTGGGCAATTTGCATGCCGAAGGCTTTGACCCCAAGCCTCTCGCACCGGTGGACGCGCAGGGCGAACCCGAACAAATCCAAATCCCCCCGCCGACCACCAACCCCGAAGACGTCAAGAAGTGGTGGAACTCGCTTAGCCAAGAGCAAAGAGACCAGCTGATCGCGCAACACCCGAAAGAACTCGGCAACCTCAACGGAATCGACGCTATCCCCCGCGATGCGGTCAACCAGGCGGTCATGAACGATGACATCAACCGGGTCGAGGCCGCCGCCCGGCAGCACGGTCTGTCACCGGACAACCTTACCCGGGACGCACGCGGCAACCTCGACAACGACCTCTTCACCAATCCCGGTAAATATGGGCTCACAGCCACCGACGTAACTCGGTACCGCAACGCCGTGAAAACCCGCGACGGTATCGAATACGACCGGGCACACAACACCGACGGCTCAAGACCGGTGATGCTGTGGGCCTACGACCCCGAAGCCTTCAACGGCTGGGGCAAGGCAGCAATTGCCATCGGCAATCCCGACTACGCCCGCAACACCGCCGTCATCGTGCCCGGTACCGGCAGCAGTGTGTATCAGGGATGGATGTCTGGCCACGATGACGCCATCAACCTCTACGACCAGTCCCTGGCAGCCGATCCCAGCCATCACTACACCTCCGTGATCGCCTGGATGGGGTACGAAGCACCGCACGGCTTCGGCGATATCCAAGGCGTCAGCACACCCGGCCTCGCCAGGTCAGGCGGGGACCTGCTCGCCGCCGATGTCAACGGCCTCTGGGTCACCCACAACAGCCTGACGCCCGAGCACATCACCGTAATCGGACATTCCTACGGCTCAACCACAGTCGCAGACGCCTTCGCTCACAGCAGCATGCACGCCAACGACGCGGTACTACTCGGTTGCCCCGGAACCGATCTGGCCCACAGCGCCGCCGACTTCCATCTCGACGGAGGACATGTCTACGTCGGAGCAGCGTCCACCGACCCGGTCAGTTGGATCGGTGAAGGCAGCGGCATGCCAGAACAGTGGCTCAAACAAAAGCTCAACGATCACGGCATACCCATACCGTTAGATGCCGGTCTGGGCCGAGACCCGGCGGGCGAGGGCTACGGCTCGATCCGCTTTCATGCCGAAGTCATGGGCTCTCAAGACATCAACCGCCACGACCATTCCCACTACTACGACATGGGCAGCGAGTCGCTGCGCAGCCTCACCGATATCGCAAGCGGCCACTCCGGCCAGCTACAACAGGATGGGTTAATTGCCGATGGCCGACGCCAGCCCCACATCGGGCCATTCCGGATACCGGGTATACCGGCCTACATCGATCCAGAACACGACCGTCCGCGCACCACGATCCAAAATGACCACCAATACCTCGGCTACCGACCGCGATGACGACCGCGACGCGCCCTGGTGGGGACTACGGGTCTTGTTGCAGGCATTGGCGCTACTCGCATTGGGAGGGTGTTCTTTCGTGAATCCACATCGCCAGGACATTGACCATCCAGCCAACCCGCTGTCCGATCAACAGACACGTGACCAAGTCATCGAGCCCGCCAAGCAAATTGCCCAATACGCTCAACTACAAGATCCCGCAGGACGTTTCGACTACTCGTCCTGCAATGACCAAGGTGATCCGCCCTACAGAGGCGTCGTATCAATGAGTTTCACCCTGCCAAACGGCCAGACTGACGGCCCACCATCCACCGCCGACCCGAATACATCCTTTCAGCGAATCGCTGCGACGATGGTGGCCCACGGATGGAACGACGGCCCCCCACCCGATTGGCATTCATACGGTCGTGTTCTGAATAAGGATGGGGTCGTCGCGGTCATGACGCAGGACCCCGCCAGTGGCAGAGGGAAGCTCCAGCTATACGGAGAATGCCGCAACATGACGAATCATCGACTAGACGGCCCGGACGCCGGCTTCAGAATCGATGATCAACTTAGGAGCGGATAACTCCGCTGACGGTTGGCCACCCCTGTCGCCATACGCGCATTCTATTCGCTCGTTGGCGTCAGCACTGGAAACGGTGAATTTGCAGTTCCGCCTGGGCGAGTCCACGATGTTCAAGCCGTGTTGCGGACGTTGGTTCGGATGCTCGGTCCGGGCTGAAGTCCAAAACCGTCTTGGAGAGTTCTCCAAAGATCAGGATGCAAAAGATGGGCTGGCATCGTTATACGCGGACCGGAAGGCGGCACCGCTCATGCCCTACCTCGGCGGTCAGGGCGCGCTTAAACGCATCCGGACAGGCAGCGAGCACGCCTCCGTCCTCGATGTTGCAAGTGACTAGGTGTTGACGTCGACCTGACCGCCCATACCCTGAGGTTCCCAAGAGCTACTCGAAGACGTCGGTGCCGCACCCGACGAACCCCCGTACCAGGAGGGTTGGTGGCACGTCGGCACGAGGTGCAGTGGTTGCTCCAGCATGGCAACTACACCGTCGCTTTGGTCCGTCTACACGCCAGTACCTCGGAAGCAGACCAGTTGCAATGGCGAAGCCGCCGGGGGGAGGCTGGGTCCGTGACGACTATGCGCGCGAGGTGTAGTACAGAGATGGACCTGGTTATCGGGTCCCTGCGGGCACAACGGAGGGAGCAGCGCGATTCCCGACAAGGCATCACACGATAACGAAATAACTAACTGGCGTGAGATGGCCGGCGAGCTAATTGATATCGAAATCGAGGCACTGGAACAGATGGAGCTCCGTGGCGCCACTTCCGAGGTCCTTCTCGCCCAGGCTCGCGACTTCGCGAACGAAAGGATGCTCACTGATGCCTTCAACCTCGATCCGCCAGAAGGCGCGGTCGGCTGGGGCCGGATTCGGGCCACAACCGCCGACGGCACTGCTTACCAACGCGAGTTTTGGTGTGCTGAAAGAGACTTCAGCGGCCTACGGATCCGGGTTCAAGGGGTTCAACGGTCAGGCGGTGGCGTACGTGCGGAACTGCTTGCATCCGGTCGCGCGCAGCTGACATCCGAAGAGTGTCGTCAGCTTGCCGCCGCGCTCTTCGCCGCTGCAAACACTGTCGATGAGATGACCATCGAGGAGCAGTGAACGCGGGTGCAGTGTCATGCAACCCCGTAACGTTCGTGGCGCCCGGGAGCTTCTGGATTCCTGAGAAGTCCGACTTTCGCGTACGCAGCGAGTTCATCGCCGACCCCGGTAAGAGGCCGGAAGTAGCCCTAGCCGACACCGTGGTCGACGACCCACGGGTATTGGCCGTTCGGAGGGCGACGCAAACGATCATTTCCGTTTCGGCCGAGCCAGTGCGGTCTGTCGCCTCGTTTCTGCCACTCACGTTGCACCGTCAGTTCGACGATGGAGAGCCGGTAACACTTCTTGACGCGCAAAACCTCGGCCGGGTAGGAGGCCGGGCCTCGGTAAGTGCCGGCAGTCGCACCGCTAGGCCAGCTACGAGCAATACATTGCTCATGCGTATGCCCGTTACACGGGCAGCGTCTGCCCGCCCGGCATTGTCGCGGAGAGCAAACTGGAGAGCGTGATCGCTATTCTTGCCGGCACTGTAGAAACGTGGATTGACTCGCCGTGGATGCGGTTGCTCCATGAGCTCTCCCCGACAATCGGGACGGTCGTCGCGCTCGGCGCCGCATACGTCGCGTGGTGCAACGTGAAAGCTCAGATCGGCGCAAACGCCCGCAATCTCGATAAAGAACTCACCGCGACCGCAGCGAACCTCGACAAGCAAGTTGCCGCGCAGTCGACCGAAGCAGAACGTAGCCGTGATGCCCAGGCGGTTGAAGCCGAACGTAACCGCGCGGCTCAGCTGCAGAGAGAGCTCCGTGCAGAGTGGCGCGATGCCCTAGTCCGCGCCACCCGCTCAGTGAATGAACTCCGACAGCTCGCGATCGAACTGCATTGGATGCGCCACGCAGCCAGAACGCCGGATCTTCTGCCCTACGACCACTCCTCAGATGCGCAGATTGCTCTCGGCGAGAAGATCACCGCCGCAGAATCTGAATTGTCCGTCCACATGAGCGTCCTCGCCGTCCTCGGCCTAGCCGCGTGCGCCGAGAAACTGGAACAGTTTGAATACGCGCTCACCGACTTCATTAGAGGCGGATCAGAACCGCTGGATGTATCCACAGTGACGTCCGCAGGCCGCGACGCAACAAGCGTGTTCGCGGAAACCCTGCGCATCTGGGTACGGCCTCCAGGCTGAATGCACCGCGAGGTGGTTCGCTATACAGTTCCCCTGCCCACCGCGGCAAGGGCGCCTCTCGCTATCCCGAGTGCCTCATAAGCACGCTGCAAGCATTAATCGCCTCGCTTTATCAGGGGTTGACACAGCTGATCAAAGAGGGCTGCAAAGAAGTCCGCGAGCCTGGGTGCGGCATCTTCGTCGCTCTGCAGTTCGGCGCCGCCGAACCGTGACACCTCATAACTGCGTAGCCGCAGGCCACGGTCAAACCTGAGTCCCCAACGGGACCGGCGGCAGTACCGGCCCGCCCAGGTCCTCGACGCATCCGCGCATGCCTGGATCAATCGCACGCCGCAGGTGATCGGCTCCACCGAGTCCCGAACCCGCAGAGATGATCGGCTTCGCCGACGGCTTACTCGCCCGGCTCGAAGATCATCTCGGGCTCGTAGTCGCATCCAAGAACGCGCAAGTAGTCGGCACGGACGAGGTGGCGGAGCACACCCGCGAGCCGGTCAAGCCCACCAGCGTCGTACTCAGCCGTCCCGTGCGACAGCCCGTTGCGAATCAAACGGATAGCGTTCTCCACCGAGTCGCAATCGTCAAGCGCGAGCTGCGCCTGAATGAGCGGCAGATCGCCGAGACGTCTTCGGATCTCGATGGTTGGGTGGCGGTCAAGCACCGCGCGCAGTGCCTCGTCCAGCGACGAGAAGGGATGCTTGCTCAGCGCGCTCTTGGCGAACCGCAGTTGCTTCGCAGTGAGAACGCCATTCTTACGCGCGGCGGTGAGCGCCGCGACGAGGTCTTCACGCGCCGCGGTGTGTTCCGCTGCGCGGCGCTCCCAAGTGTCTCGGGTCTCGAAGCCGTGGCTGGCCTCGATCCACTGCACCAGTTGCAAGACGCGCGAGCGGGGGTGTTGGGCTCGGCTGAGGACCACAGGATCGTACCCGTCAATCATCGGGTGTCCCTCCTCCCGCCTATCCTCTACCCGGCGCAGAACGTCGAGTAGTGAGGCGCCGCCCTCAGCGCCGACGCGATAGCACACCTGGGTTCGACGGTCCTGCCGCGCGTAGTACGGGGACTGCGTGATGCCTCGAGTGAAGACTGTGACCGTGGTTCCGTTTCTCATAAAGTGCATGTGCGTCAAGGACTCTGCGCGCCCGGTGGCGGCACTCACAAGAGTGAGGAGATCTCCGCACCGCCCTCGATACCACTCGCGCACGGTACGCCCCTCCCGCGACTTGATGGTCGCCCAGCAAGCGAACCTCACTCCGAAGCGATAGGCGTCGGAGACGGTCGCGGACGACGAGAAGTCCAGCGCGACCGAGAGGCCTTCGTCGCTCCACTCGCGAGACGTGCCGCCCTCACATTTCGCCGACCACTCCATCACCCGCTCGTCATAGCCAGCTGGGAATGCGACCTGCGTCAGCGGCGTGAATCCCGCGATGAGTTCAAGTCCTGTCGTCTGGAAACGGACCTCCTGGAACACCAGGTCGTCATCGTTACTGAGGCCATCCCCGACGAGCGCGTAATCGGCGTCGAGGTGAGTCACGTTCTCCCAGATCGTTGACACCGTGACGCCGATCAGAACGACGGCACGTGCCACCGCGTCGATGTAGCCGGTGACCCGGTCCCACTGCTCGTGGCCGGGGAACGCCCAGCCGTCGGGTATGGCGCAGGACGGTAGAGTAAACCGCGCCGTCCCGTGAGGGAACCTGCCGCCCGTGAGCTCGATTGCTCCCTGCACCGTGCGGCCGCCGATATTCCACGTACATTCGTAGTTGCCGGGCTTCACCGCTCCGTAGGGTGTTGCATTGTCCATGTCGTCGGAGCTCATGTATCCATCTTGGCGCGCCGGAGTACAACTCACGGCTATCACCGCAGCAAGTCTGCCCTTCGCTCGCTGTCCCGCAGCCGCTCCCCAACGCCGCCGACCAGCCGGACATCGGGTGATCTCAAAGTCGTGCAATGACTCCGGAACCCTTTGACCAGCAAACGCCGGTTCCCGACGTCTCCGCGAGTTCGTTAAGGTTTCCTCAACGCACCGCTTCAATCTCATCTTCCTCGAACCCGAGCAGCGAAGCGAGAAGCTGTGGAAGCATGCCAGCATGGAGGTCCGTCATGTTGGCTTCTGGACCATAGGCAGCTTTGAAAAATGCCTCTGCGCTGCCAACGGATTCGTCCGACACGTACTTCAGGCGTACATCCTCCGGATCACCGGGCGGCCATGCACATACCGCCGCACGTTGATCCGGCCGGGAGTTCGGTCCATGCGTGTGGATGGCAAGGTGCAGGGCTCGCGACGGCCGGTGGCCGCGCTCCCCGCCGATTGTGATCGTTTCCGAAAGCCGGCGCGCAAGACGCTGATCGCGTATGTGTGCCTCTGTCAACTGCCGTTTTAGGCGGGATGTTTCGAGGTGGACCTTGGACAGCGGCTGGCGGACATTGAACCGTTCGGCTTGTTTGCGGAGGCTTCCGAGCAACTCAACGACCGGGTCCTGCGTTCGGTTTTCCCGCCACGTCTGAGTTGTTAGGTGCTTCATTGTGACGGTCGGCGGGAGACCCAGGGCCGTCTCGATGCGCGCAGATATCAACGTGCCGTCGGCCAAAATTTCCTGCACTGTGCCGAAGTCCATCGGGTAAACGTGTGCCGCGCCGCGCACCTCTAGTCTGTACTCAGACTTGTCGTGGCGGGCGATGGCAACGCCAACGGGTTGAGTAAGGCCGTACACTTCGCGTTCGAGTTGGTCGGTCTCCGAACGTAATAACTCGAACAGGTCGACTTGGCGTTGGGCGAACTCTTCCATTGGGAGGGGATTAGGACCGTCCAACCAGTACTCGCGACCGTCTGAATTCACGTTGAGGCCAGTAGCGAAATAGACTGCTCGCAGGAAGCGTAGCGACGCGACCGTATGTGTTGGATCCTCAAACATCCGGTCGACCATCACTTGCCTGCCAAAGGACGTCCCCGCCAAGTTTGTTATCTCCCGCTCGGCAGCCAACCGCTCCGCAGTGCTGTTAAACACTCCTACGACAGTGACGGGCTGGTCACCGAATCGAAGCCAAATCCCCAAGAGGGGATCGCCGACCCTTCTGAACGTGACCGGTGCACGAACCATATTCGCGTTTGCAATTACGTCGAGCGCATCTGCCTCGCCAGTTTGAGCCACCATGGCGTAGGACTCCAGGCGCACACGCTCCAGATGTGCGCGGACCACGTGCTCGGCCAGATGCGGGACAGCGGACTTCCGTAGCACCTCTTGGACACGGCCACGCGCGACAACGTCGCACTCGGAGTCGAGAAGCAGATCAACAGTTGTAAGGGATCGGTCTCTGATCTCAATCAAGCCAATTACACCGAGCTCCTCCAATTCGGGCAGTGCATCGAGAGCTTTCCGACGGTCGGCGCCGAAGGCGGTGTGCGCGTGTATTACAACCTGATCTGCAGGCGTAGGTGAGCCTAGACCGGTATTTTGCAACTCCACCGCAGCCGCTAGAACCGCCAGATGGTCACCGTCCATCCTGATAATCGACGCCAGCGTCGGGTTCTGCGCTTGGCTTTCGAGGGCATAGGGCGCAAGGGCGGAGATCCGCCGATAAAGTCCGCCAGTGGCATCGGTACGGCGATGCTGGTCGAGAAGTTTGGAATATGCGGCTTGACCAACTTGATTGCGCTCCGCTGCGCTAAGAACCGAGCCCCAGAGGTAAGACCTCCGAGCTTCATGGAACCACGTGCCATCGGGATACTCCACCGAGAACACACGTTCACGCTCCAGCGCCGCTCGCACGATGCCCCACGCCACCACGTCAATTCCGAGAAAGCTAGGAATTTCGGCCTCGGCCAGTGGGTAGGAAAACGCCGACAACTTTCGCGCCGCGTGATGCGCTTCTGTCGGCAGACGCGACAGCGCATCATGAAGTACATCGTTGAAAAGAGTCGGCGCTGAATATCGGTCAATCCGGCCGCCGCTGCGCAGGTGAGCAACAAGACCCTCGACGAGTAATGGATAGCCAGCCGTCAACGACCAGACATCATCTGAGTGCTTACTCATGCCGGCCGCTGCCAGCCACCGCTCAACTTCCTCGCAACTCAAGCCGGAAACCTGTACCTCGGCCAGACCCAACTTCCGGAGCCTGGTCAATCCCGGTAGCGATTCGATTTCCGCGGTCGACCATGCAATTACGATTCGTGCACGCTTGGCAGGCTGGACGGCGATGGAGGCGAGGATACGTTGATCGTCTTCGCTCAGTCGATTTCCTTCGTCCAAGGTGATGACGACGTCCCGGCCCGCCACAACGGCGACTTCGTCCGCCATTCGAACCAGCAAACGGACGACGTTGTTGTCCGACTGCATGCGAAGCGTTCGCCGCAGGTCCTGGCTATCGGGCTTTTTTAACGTCTTGAGAAATTTGAGCAGTCCCTTGCCCACGTTGTCGCCGAGTCGCGCCTTCGCAAGTTCAAGCACCTCTTCGACGACCGCTTCAGCCAGCGCCTTCCCCACTTCGACCGCAGCTTCACGAGTAGCGTGCCGTAAGCGTTTTACCAGCTCACGCCACCTTTCCGGCCCAGGCCGCGCGGTGGCGATGGCCGCCGCTAACACGTCAAATATCGCGGATTGCAATGCTCCGCTATCGAACATGCAAACAACAACGTGCGGAGCTAAAACGGTGCTCGGGTACTCAGCGACGGTGGCCTGAAGCACCGAGGACTTCCCGGTTCCCGTATCGCCGGTGACCAGGACGAGCGGTCCCGATCGACTTACTACTTGCCACACCTCGGAGCGCATAGGCTCATGATCTCAGGCGAGTGCGACATATTCGCCGATCACAAACCTGAGATCGTCACCAGACGACTGCTTCCGAGCGCCACGATAAATAACCGACCGATCGTTGTGCAGCAGCAGAATCGGTATCCGCGAATGGGCTCAAGGCCGCGACGAGGGACGTCCCTGGGCAAGTCTCGTCTCGCTCCCTGCGACGTTGTCGTTGAGCCTTGCAATGGCAATTCACCGCTGGACTGGAAAGAGCAGTTCGCATCCGAAACCCGCACGGACGGATACCGACCAGCGCCTGGCGTGGAGATCGCAGTACCAGCAGCACCACACCCCGCCGCCGGCCCGCTCAAGTTGTGCGGGACCCGCGTGAGAATCGGAAGTCCGTGCTGGGATCTACTGAGTTTGTCAAGAGTTGTGACAATCTGTGACAACGTAGAGGTGCTTAGAACACAGGTCCGCATCATTACAAGGGCAAAGTCACTGTTCAGAGCAACTTTCAATGTCGGGCTGACAGGATTTGAACCTGCGACCACTTGACCCCCAGTCAAGTGCGCTACCAAACTGCGCCACAGCCCGGATGCCGCCCGCATCGGCGGCAGCAGGTCGAAAGCCTACCGCAGACGACCCGCCATTCCCCTAATCCACCTTCCCCAACCGGGCGGCAACCTCGTCGACCCAGTTCAGCAGGGCCCGGGCAAGTTCGGCCTCGCGGCCGTAGAACCGCTGGGCCGGCACGGGCACGCTGACCGCGACCGCGTGCCCGGTCACGCCTTTGAGCGCCGCGCCGACAGCGCAGACGCCCTCGGTCTGCTCCTCGCGGTCGTAGGCGACGCCCTCGGCGCGAACCCGCTCGAGCTCCTTGCGCAGCGCCGCCGGGCTGGTGATGGTGTTCGGGGTAAGCGGCGCCAGCCGGCTCGGCAACTGCTCGGGCGGCAGGCCGGCCAGCAGGGCCTTGCCGTTGGCGCAGCAGTGCAACGGAAACGACTCGCCCACGGCGCTGATCGCGCGCAACCGGTGCGGCGAGACCACCTGGTCGACGAATGTCGCCCGATCCCCGTCCAGTATCGAGAGGTCGACGGTCTCCCCCAGCTGCCGCGACAACTCCTCCATGAACGGGTGCACGTCCATCACGACGCCGAGGCGCACGGTTGTGGCCATGCGCGCGATCTCCGGCCCCAGCCGGTACCCGCCGCGGCCACCACGCGAGGCGACCAGGCCTTCGTCCTCCAGCGCGTTGAGGATCCGGCTGACCGTGGAGCGCGCCATGCCCAGCCGGTCGCCGATCTCGGCCTGGCTGAGCCCGCCCGGGTGCGCCTGCAGCAGCCGCAGCATCTCGGCAGCGCGGGCGATGACCTGAATGCCGGCGCCGTCGGAACTCACGCCGCCTCCCCCGTCTCGATCCGGTAGCTGCCGGTGGGGTCGACGATCGCCACCAGCCGCACAATGCAGCCGTCGCCGCCCACCCAGCGCCACGGAAACGCCGCGAAGGTGACGCGCTTGCCGGTGACCTTGTCCAGGTCGCCGCCGACGTTCTCAAAGCCGTAGATCCCCTGAGACAGGATCGCGCGGTGGCACGGTTCCCACTCCGGGAAGTCGTCGAGCACTCGGCGACCGGTCTGCTCCTCGTATTCCTTTACCGCCCAAGGCAATAGACCGCCGGTGTGTTCGGCGGGGCCGTGCGGCCCGATCGAGGTGGCGAGCGGATGATCCAGCGCCTGGGTGTCGGTGCCGACGGCCTTGACGCCCTTGGCCGCGAACCATTCGCCGGCGTCCTTGTAGAAGCCGGGCGAGTAGGCGTAGTACTCGGCGCTGTCGGCGTACTTGTGATGCCAACCGGTGTTGACGATGACGATGTCGCCGGGCCGGATCTCCGGCGTGGCATTCTCCAGGTCCTCCGCGGTGACCACTCCCCACTTCCCCTTGGGGATCGACACCACGACGCCGGTGCCGAAGAAGGCGCTCAACGGGATCTCGTGCAGGAATGGCGTGCCCTCCACGACGTGTGCGGGCGCGTCGATGTGCGTACCGGAATGCATTACGGTGGTGACCTTTTGGGTCAGCACCCGGCTCCTGGCCATGTTGTGCAGGCGCTCGATCTTGACGTCCTCGAAGTACGGCCAGGCCGGCACCCCGTGTCCCCACGGGTGCGACAGGTCGTAGAACTCCAGCTTTGACTCGGCCTCGCCGAGCGGCCAGTTCATGCTCATCGCGGTTCCTTTCAGCACGCCGTGTATCCGCCGTCCAGGTACATCACCTGGCCGGTGTAGAAGCTCGACGCGTCGCTGAGCAAGTAGATCAGCGCGCCGACGAAGTCTTCGGGTTCGGCGAAGCGGCGCAACGGGATTCGGGCGAACATCGCTTCGCGGGTGGCGCGGCCCTTCTCGTCGTCGGCATACATCCACTCCGTGAGCTCCGAACGGAAAACCGTTGGGGCGAGCGCGTTCACCCGAATGCCCGCGGCGCCCCACTCGGCCGCCAGGCTTTTGGCAAGCAGGTCGGTGGCGCCCTTGGACGGGCAGTAGGCGCTGTAGCCGGCGGGGTGGCCGAGGGAGCCCCGCACCGACGAGACGAGCACGACGCTGCCGCCCGTTCCCTGTTCGAGCAGCGCGCGCCCGGCCGCCTGGCAGATCAGCCAGGCGCCCCGCGCGTTGGCATCCATCACCTTGTCGAAGTCCTCGACGGCCATCTCGGTGATGGGCGCGACGTGGTTCATGCCCGAGGCCACCAGGACGCCATCGAGTCGGCCGTGCCGGGCGAGCGCCGCCTCCACCATGGCGCGGGCGTCGGCCGGGGTGTCGGGGCGGCGGGCAACCACCGCGGCATTGTCGATATCGAGGTTGTCCAGTTTCGCGGCGTTGCCGCCGGTCAGCGTCAGCCGGGCCCCGGCGCCGGCCAGTGCCCGGGCCGCGACGCTGCCCAACGCGCCGGTGGCCCCGGTGACCAGGATCGACTTGCCTTCGACGCTGAAGCGCGCGGCGGTGGGCGCTTCCTGTTCGACGTTCACGATGCCTCCGAATCCCGCATTACGGGTCTACTAACCCGCTATACAAGAAAAATACGGACCGGCCGAAGGCAAAGTCAACGCAATATTCCTGTGATGTAGCTTTCACATCCCGTATCGTGGGACAGTGATGGAATTGATATCGCCGGTGTTATCGAATTCGGGAATCCCCGATTGGTCCGGGAAGGCCGCCCAAAGAGCCAGAGCTCAGCGCCGCTTGGCTCCCCGCTTTTCGCGCACCCGCACGTTGATCCGGATCGGGCTGCCCTCGAAGCCGAATGCCTCGCGCAGCCGCCGCTCTAGGAAGCGCCGGTAGCCGGCCTCCAGGAACCCGGTGGTGAAGAGCACGAACGTCGGGGGGCGGGCGGTGGCCTGGGTGGCGAACAGGATGCGCGGCTGCTTGCCCCCGCGCACGGGCGGCGGCGTGGCCGCCACCACCTCCTTGAGCCACGCGTTCAACGGGCCCGTCGGGATGCGCATATCCCACGATGCCAGCGCGGTCTCCATCGCGGGCACCAGCTTCTGCACCGCGCGGCCCGTCCTGGCGGAGATGTTGACGCGCTGCGCCCAGCGCAGCTGTACCAGCTCGCGGTCGATCTCGCGCTCCAGTAGCTCGCGCCGGTCCTCCTCCACGAGATCCCACTTGTTGAAGGCCAACACCAGGGCGCGGCCGGCCTCGATCACCATGGAGAGCACCCGCTGATCCTGCTCGGTCAGCGGCTGCGAAGCGTCGATCAGCACCACCACCACCTCGGCCGAGTCGATCGCCGAGTGGGTGCGCACCGAGGCGTAGAACTCGTGCCCGCTGGCCTGGCCGACCTTGCGCCGCAGGCCCGCGGTGTCGACGAATCGCCACACCTTGCCGCCCAGTTCGATCAGCGAGTCCACCGGGTCCACGGTCGTCCCGGCGACGTCGTGCACCACCGAGCGCTCGTCCCCGGCCAGCTTGTTCAGCAGCGAGCTCTTCCCCACGTTGGGTTTGCCGACCAGCGCGACGCGTCGAGGGCCACCCGGTGCGGGCGCCGCCTCCGACACCTCCGGCAGCGCGGCCAGCACCTGGTCGAGCAGGTCGGCGACGCCGCGGCCGTGGATCGCGCTGACGGCGTGCGGCTCGCCGAGGCCCAGCGACCACAACGCCGCCGCGTCCGCCTCGCCCTTCTCGCTGTCAACCTTGTTGGCCGCCAAGAAGACTGGCTTGCCCGAACGCAGCAGGATGCGGGCGGCGGCCTCGTCGGCCGCGGTGGCCCCGACCGTGGCGTCGACCACCAGGATCACCGCATCGGCGGTCCGCATGGCCACCGACGCCTGTTCGGCCACCAACTGCTGCAGACCCTTGGCATCGGGCTCCCATCCGCCGGTGTCCTGCACGACGAACCGGCGGCCCGTCCAGAGCGCGTCGTAGGACACCCGGTCGCGGGTCACCCCGGGAATGTCCTGCACCACCGCCTCGCGCCGGCCCAGGATCCGGTTGACCAGTGTCGACTTGCCGACGTTGGGCCGCCCTACCACCGCCACCACGGGCGCGGGACCGGCCTCGGCCAGCTCTTCGAGCCCGGATTCGACCGATTCCCAATCGCTTTCGTCGGTCCAGGTGCCGTCGGACGTCACCGTACGGCCCCGCTTCGCTGCTGGACCAGCTCCAGCAGGTGGTCGATCACCTGCGCCTCGGTCATCTCGCTGGTGTCGACGACCACCGCGTCGGGCGCGGCGCGCAGCGGCGACACCGCCCGGGTGGAATCTAGATGATCACGCCGACGGACGTCGGCCAGCACCGCGTCGTAGTCGCCGGCCAGCCCGGCCGCGACGTTCTGATCGTTGCGGCGCCGCGCGCGGGTTTCGGCGGACGCGGTCAGAAAGATCTTCACGGGCGCGTCGGGCAGGACGACGGTTCCGATGTCGCGTCCCTCGACGACGACGCTTCCATTCCCCCCGGCCATTTCGCGTTGCAGCCCGACGAGGCGGGCGCGCACGGCCGAAACCGACGACACCGCCGACACCGCGCGGGTCACCTCGTCACCGCGGATCTCGACCGAAACATCCTCTCCGGCAAGGAAGTAGCGATCGCCATCCACCGACAGCTGTGCCGTCGACCCGATCCGCCCGACGGCTTTGGCGTCCGCCGGATCGACGCCCGCGCGCAGCACCGCCAGTGTCACCATCCGGTACATCGCCCCGGTGTCCAGGTAGCGGGCGCCCAGCGCCCGCGCCAATCCCCTTGACACCGAAGACTTTCCGGTCCCGGCGGGCCCGTCGATGGCAACGATCACAGCGCTCACAGGCCGACCGCCTTGTACAGTTGGCCGACGTCCGTCGGCGTGATCATCTAGATTCCACCCGGGCGGTGTCGCCGCTGCGCGCCGCGCCCGACGCTGCG